>JBELDB010000046.1:0-12262 GCA_042094525.1 Congregibacter sp.
TCACCAGCCAGTTCCACATCATCCAGCCGCAGGTCGTGAAATAAAAAAAGCGATCATCGCGGCTGACGTCTGTGTGCAAGACATGCTCCTTGGCATGCTGGATCAGAGTGCCGCCTATGCCGTGCACGATGCACTTGGGCACGCCGGTGGTTCCAGACGAATAAAGGATAAAGAGCGGGTCATTGAATGATCGAGATTCAAAGCACGGAGCCGGCGCTTCGCCGCTCAGGCAAGACTGCCACGGGACGGCTGCGTCGATCCCGCCAAGCTCCGGCTGCGCTGACAGCTTCGGCACTACCACAACGTGCTCTATCTCGGGGATCGCGCTGGCGATGTCACCGGCTCGGGCCAGCGAATCGCATGACTTACCGTTATAGACATAGCCATCGGCCGTGAACAACAACCTGGGTGCGATTTGACCAAAGCGATCTAGGGCACCCTGCTTGCCGAAGTCCGGAGAGCAGGAGGACCACACCGCACCCAGACTGGCCGTTGCAAGCATGGCCACCACTGCCTCAATACAATTAGGCATGAAGCCTGCAATCCGATCGCCAGGCTGAATGCTCTGATCTCGCATCCAACCAGCAAGCCGCGCCACCTGTTCACTTAACTGCCCATAAGTCAGGGCGTGTCGCGCGTCGCTCTCATCGATTTCTACCAGCGCCTCGCGATCGTCGTCGAAGCGCAGCAGATTCTCAGCGAAATTCAGTGAGGCGTTTGGGAACCACTGGCACCCGGGTAATGCCATGAAGTCATCGCAGACTATGTCGCCGGGGTCGCCCTGAATCTCAGTGAACTCCCAGACCGCTCGCCAGAATGCCGCGGGCTCTTCCAGTGACCACTGATGCAGAGCGAAATAATCACCGGCAGCATCAAATCCCGTTGCTGCTTTAACTGACTGCATGAAAGTAGTCAGCTGAGCGGATGCGACCCGCTCGGGAGAGGGAGCCCACAGTGCCTGTGTGGCTTTGGATGTCACAGTGATGAGGTCTCCCATGCTCCGACTAGCTGAGCAGGATAACGAGTGTGGATCGAGTATGCCTATGGCGCTGTGAAAACAGAATGCCTTTAGGGAGCGATAGATCAAAGACAGCGTTCGCCCCAGCGGACTTGCGCTGACCGATCACGACAACGACGCGCAAACAGGGGTGGCGATGCGCCCACGCTGAGGCATACTACGAGCCTCTAATAAAGAGGAATGGGCGTCATGAAAAGCAGAGCCGCAGTAGCATTTGAAGCCGGAAAGCCGTTGGAAATAGCCGAGGTAGACGTCGGCGGGCCCGCCACCGGAGAGGTAATGGTAGAGATCAAGGCTACGGGTGTCTGCCACACCGATGCTTTTACCTTGTCGGGTGATGATCCAGAAGGCGCCTTCCCGGCAATTCTCGGTCACGAGGGTGCGGGTGTTGTCGTTGAAGTAGGTGATGGCGTCAAAGACCTCAAGGTCGGCGATCACGTCATCCCTCTCTATACACCGGAGTGCAGGACCTGTGACTTCTGCCTGCATCCCAAGACCAATTTGTGTCAGGCCATTCGCGAAACCCAAGGTCAGGGCCTGATGCCCGACCGCACCAGTCGCTTCTCGCTCGATGGCGAGCCCATTCTGCACTACATGGGGTGTTCGACATTCTCAAACTACACGGTGCTCCCCGAGATCGCCCTAGCGAAAGTCCGGGAAGACGCACCGTTCGACAAGATCTGCTACATCGGGTGCGGCGTCACCACAGGCATCGGCGCCGTCGCCTTCACAATGAAAGTTGAGCCCGGCGCCACCGTTGCGGTATTCGGTTTGGGTGGCATTGGCCTCAATGTCATCCAGGGCGCCAAGCTGGTTGGTGCCCGCCGCATTATTGGTGTCGATCTCAATGACGACAAAAAAGAGATGGCAACTCTGTTTGGCATGACGGACTTTGTGAACCCCAGCGAAGTCGACGACGTCGTCGATCACCTGATCCAGATGACGGGTGGCGGTGTCGACTATAGCTTCGAATGCATTGGTAACGTCAATGTGATGCGCCAGGCGCTCGAGTGTTGCCATAAAGGATGGGGACAAAGCTGCATCATTGGAGTTGCAGGCGCGGGACAAGAGATTTCTACTCGCCCCTTCCAACTGGTAACCGGCCGCTCTTGGCGCGGCACAGCTTTCGGCGGAGCGAGAGGCCGTACCGACGTACCAAAGATCGTGGACTGGTATATGGAAGGCAAAATCCATATCGACGAGATGATCACGCACACGATGCCGCTCAGCGAGATCAATACCGCTTTTGATCTCATGCATGAAGGAAAAAGCATTCGCTCTGTGGTGACTTACTAATGTCCTCAGAATGCTTGAGCACGGTTCGCTGCTTCGGCGGCGAGCAGCATCGCTTTCAGCACACCTCACAGGTGCTGAATTGCGACATGATTTACGCGGTCTACTTGCCTCCGCAGGCCACAAAAGGGCCAGTCCCGGTGGTGTACTACCTGTCCGGATTGACCTGTACCGACGAAAATTTCGTAACCAAAGCCGGGGCGCAGCAATACGCAGCAGAACTGGGGGTCGCCGTCGTCGCACCGGATACCAGCCCGCGCGGCGAAGGGGTCGCAGATGATCCAGATGGCAGTTATGACATGGGGCTGGGCGCTGGTTTTTACCTCAATGCCACCGAGGCACCTTGGTCGGCGCACTACAAGATGTACGACTATGTGGTAGCAGAGTTGCCGCAGGTGGTGGCACAGGCCTGCCCGCAAGTCGACACTTCGCGTGCTGCCATTACCGGACACTCGATGGGTGGACACGGCGCTCTGACCATCGGCCTCAAGAACCCTGACCGCTACACATCATTCTCCGCTTTCTCTCCCATCGTCGCCCCCACACAGTGCCCATGGGGCAAGAAAGCCTTCTCCCAGTATCTTGGCGCAGACGAGTCAACCTGGGCGGACTACGACACTTGTTTATTGCTGAGTCAGGCGACCGAACGGCGGCCCATCCTGATTGACCAAGGGACAGCGGATAACTTTCTCGATGAGCAACTCAAGACGCACTTGATTGAAGAGGCCAGCAGCAGCGCCAATTACCCGATTGAGGTGCGAATGCAGGAAGGCTACGACCACAGCTACTACTTTATTGCGTCTTTTATCGAGTCGCATCTAGCATTCCACGCCCGACATCTCGGAGCAAACTGAAGCCCGCGTTATTCTCATTCGGGGCGCAGAACGAGCACACTAAAAGCCATTAAAAAGGCGCCATGACGGCGCCTTTTTATCTTGCCCAGGTCATTACTGCGCATCTCCAATCAGCGAACCCAAGCATGGGCTGCCGGCTGGCCTAGCATTAATGATGACTGTGGCTAGTCTCCTCTGACTGACGTCCATCAATGATCTTCTTCATGTAGGTCCACGAAGTCTCATTCCGTCTTGGATCATCAAGCGGGGGCGGTGCCACATACTCCGGATAATTGGCGGCAATCTCAGACTTCAGCAAATCAGAGAGCTGATCATAATTGAGCAACTTGCGCCCCATAGCGTTGAAATACAGCATGCCGGCGCGCCCGTTCATCTCCATCCACGGTAACCACTGAGCAAGACGTACCCAAGAGATTACGGGATAAGCCACCGGCTGTGATGCGTCCAACAGCTCAGCGACATCACCATTAAAATCAAAAATTTCCGTCGCGTGATAACTGCCACCGACATACTTTTGGTACTCGCCGCCCATCGCATTCTTATAGAACAGCGGTATCTCGTAATTGATCAGATACTGGCCATTGATATCTCGATAGGTGAAAGCCTTCTCCGAACCATCGGCATTCACCCCGAAGCTGGGGCGACCGTTGACCGGATCATTAGCAACGTGAATCACCTCGTTGGCTTCCCCGGTCCAGGGGTTGTCAAAGGTGCGCAACACCTCTCCGGTCTGTGGGTCGAGATAAAGCATGATTTCTCTGGATACCAAACGGTAACCAGTGCCCTTGTCGGGGTCTTCCACCTGACCACACTGGCGCACGTTCATACCCAGCAAGCCGAAAATCCTCCGGTCAGGTTCACCGGGCACACGAGAATAGCCGTATCCGGACCATTCGAAGACCTGAGGTGAGCTATCCTCTGTCGAGCACTGGATCTTTCGATTGATGGCGACAAACCCCTCAGCGGAATTGGGGTCAATGGTCTCCGCGTGGGCAGGGACGGCCAATAATCCAGACAGCAGGCAAGTGGCCGAGAGGGCCGTGAATGACGACAGTCGCATGAGCGGTTCTCCTTGTTCTCGCAACTTTCCAAGGAGCATAGCCCGTTTGAGAAAAGATATAAACGTATGACAATATGCTATTTCCTGTCCCACATCCCCGAGGTGCTCACTGGATGACCCCGACACTGACGCGAAGACGTCTTCTGAAAGGCTCGCTGACAGGGCTCGTCGCGGGCATCAGTAGCGGATGTGCCGACCCACTCTCAGGCCGGAGGGTTGTGGTAGTGGGTGCCGGCCTTTCTGGCTTGAATGCCGCCCTGATTTTGGAACGCTGGGGTTTCGACGTGCAGGTCGTGGAAGCCAGAGAGCGGGTCGGCGGCCGCCTCTGGACACTGGACCACCTGCCGGGCTCGCCCGAGGGCGGTGGCAATGTCATGGGTTCCAATTATGGGCGCACCTTCAAGATGGCCCACGACCTTGAAGTGGCATTGCGCTCGCCCCCCCGCACGCTGCCCAGCGACTACTTTATTGGGGAACAGCGCATCCCGCGTGAGGCCTGGGCGGGCGCCGGGGCCAACCCCCTCCCCGAGGGGTGGCGCAATATCCCGCCCAATCGATTGATGGGTAAGCTGAACGCATCAAACCCACTTCTAAAAACGCGCGCCTGGCATGACCCCACGCTCATGGCGACGGATCAATCCGCCCTGTCAGGTCTGAGCGTATTGGGCTTCCCTGACGCGGCCATCCAATTGATTGGCGCCAACAACAGTTACGGTAACAACCTCGAAGACACGAGTATGATGTCACTCTATCGCGTCATGGGTGAGTTTGGACGGCTGTCTGGACCGGCTCTGGCGGTGAAGGAGGCTACACAAGGCAACATGCGACTGCCCGAGGCAATGGCGAGAGCATTAGTCCGACCGGTTGAAATGGGCGAGCCAGTAACGGCTATCCAGCAGTCATCCTCAGCAACACGGGTATCGCTCGCATCGGGCGGGAACTTGGATGCTGATGCCGTCATTGTGACGCTGCCACTCCCTGCACTGCAGCAAATCGACATGGAGCTTCCCGCGGCCCAAGCCACAGTTTTGGACACCGTCGACTATCACAAGGTGGTTCAACTCCACTGTATTGTCGAGACGCCCTTCTGGGAGAACACCGGCTGGGGTGGCTCTTGGTGGACAGATAGCCTCCTCGGCAGAATCTTTACCCGACCGATACCCGGTACTAACCGCTACAACATGACGGTATGGATCAATGGCGACGACTGTGACGAACTCAATGCCATGGATGAGGCAACCTGCACCGACACCATCACTCGTGCGCTCTGGAAACTGATGCCGGAAGCCCGTGAGGTGACGTCGGTAGGTCAGCTAGTGAGGTGGAGCAACGATCCACACGCTGGAGGCGTCTGGGCACTGTGGCGACCGGGGCAAGCAGCGACTGCTCATGCCGCCCTCCGCGCACCTGCCGGGAGAGTGTTTTTTGCCGGAGAGCATACTGCGGAATCCTACCGTGGCATGGAGGGGGCCATGGAATCAGGAGAGCGCGCCGCTCTGGAAGTCATGAGGCTTCTGGCGTGAATCCGTGCTTGCGTCAACTCGCTATTGGTCTGCTGCTGTCTAGTTTTGCGACCCTAACCGTACAGGCGAACCCGCTCACCGAGGAGCAGCTGTACGACATCGCCTGCAGCGCCTGCCACAGCCTGGGACAAACCCCTGACCACCACATCGGCCCACCGCTGGGTGGGCTACTCAACCGCCAGGCAGGCGTGATCGAGGGCTACCGCTATTCCGAGGCACTGGCCACTTCGGGTTGGCGTTGGTCGCTACCGACACTGCTCGCCTGGCTTGCAGAGCCTGACGCCGCCATACCGAATAATGCGATGAACTATGTGAACCCTTTGACCGCTGAAGAGAGCCAGCGGCTCGCCGAGTGGCTACTGCAGCAACCGTGAGGCTACAGTCCGTCAATCAGGTGTTCCCAACCACTCAGCAGTGGCGAGGAGGGGGTCGGCGCGCGCTCGGCCAAGTCGATACCCGCCGTTTGCAGCGAAGCCCAAGCCAGACACAGATTCGAAGACAACACCGGACCAGACAGACTTTCGGAGAGTTGGGAGACAACGCGCAATGTGGGCAGCCCGGTCCCCGTAATCACATAGGCATCTGCTCTTTTGTCCTGCCATCTGGCTCTGATTTTTTCACCGGCTACCTCTGGCGACAGGCCGTATATGGCGCGGGTATCGCCCTGATTCGGGTCAAGAGAAAACTGGTCGACCACGTCGTAACCCCGCGCCCGCCAATGGCTCTCTGCCGCGGTAAGCAACCACTCTGGATACGGACAGATCAACGCGATCGAGCTAGCTCCAAGATGAGCCAGAGCGCGCTCTATCGCTGCCGCCGCAGAAATTACGGGCTGACCCCGTTTCGAACTCAACTCGCCAAGATGCGCCTCAACTGCCTCATGACCGAGAAGATAAGTCGACCCGGTGCAGGCCAGTCCAATCGCCTGCAGCGAGAGAGTATCGAACCCATCCAGTGTCTGACCGATATCGGTAAAGTAAGCGCGCAAGCGGGTCGCAGGGTCGGGTTCGGCGCTCACCATACGAACAGTGGCACACGCCACCCCTTGTGGCATCAGTGCCCGGAATTCGGTCTCCGCGGTCGGGTTCGCCTGAGGTGTCGCGAGCCCCAACGCGCCATTGCGCCCGTAGTACCCCTCACTCATTTACGGCATCCAAGTTCTCGTTTCGCGCTTCACCGCAATATATCACGCACACTTTCTGGCACCGTGCCGACTCGGGGGCAACGTATTGCGTTGACTACGTTTGGCCAGAACATACGCCATGGTTGAGTCCACTGTCGCCATAGTAGGAGCTGGCCCTTCCGGATTAACGCTGGCCTGGTGGCTGGTCAATCAGGGAGTGACCGTATCGGTACTGGAGCGCGAGGCAGCGATCCCGAAAGACATGCGCGCCTCCACCTTCCACCCGGCCACATTGGATTTGCTTGATGAATCCGGGCTCGCCAGCGAACTGATTCAACGGGGGACGGTGGTACCCCAGTGGCAATACCTGATCCACGAGACGGGTGAGCGGGCGGTCTTTGACATGGCGTGCCTTGACGACGTCACCGCCTACCCGTTCAGATTGCAGTGCGAGCAATTCCAGCTCACCGAGCTACTGGCTGCGAGACTGGCTGAGCACCCCCTATCCACGCTGTATTTCAGCACCTCTTTTCAGGATGCGGTCACCGATGATGAACGGGTTCACTTCCACTATCACGATACGGATGGCACGAAACAAGGCACCTGCGACTGGCTGATCGCCGCCGATGGCGCGAGCAGTCAGGTCAGGAAATCGCTTGGCCTGAGTTTTGAGGGCACGGTGTTCCCAAAAACCTCCATCACACTGGTGATGGGGCATCCCTTTGAGGAGGATATTCCCAATCTGTTAGGCGTGAATTATGTCTGGCTACCCGATCGCCACTACAGCCTGATGCGGCTGAGGGACACATGGCGTTTTACCTACTCCCCCGAACCCGGACAGGAGACGGAAACCGCTTTGAGCGACCCGGTAGCGCGAGCGCACATCGCCCGGGTGTCTCCTCGAGCAGCCAACACCATCATCCGCAGCCGGAACATCTATACCCTGCATCAACGATGCCTTGAGCAGTTCTGTCACGGCCGCATTCTCTTTGTGGGAGACGCGGCTCATCTCAATAGCCCGGCGGGCGGCATGGGGATGAATAGTGGGGTTCATGACGCACGATCATTGGCTGATCATCTAGTGCCAGTCCTGCAGGGAGAAGATGTTGGTTTGTTGGAACGTTATGATCGTCGTCGTCGCACCATCGCACTCGAGGAGGTGCAGCGCCTCTCGGCACAAAACTACGCCAGACATCGAGAGACAGACCAAGCAAAGCGTCGTCTGATCTGGGAAGATCTACAAGAAATAGTGAGCGACCCAGCACGACTTCGCAGTTATCTCCTTGATGCGGCTATGATCCGATCACGCGAGCGCGAAGCGACCATCGAGTGAGGCAGATGCTATGACCACCGTTCAACAAGCGATTGCTAATCTGGAGATGACCCTCCCTGAGGTGATCACAGGTCATGTTGATGGCGCCGCCCTACCGGTGAAAAAAGAAGCCACTCAACACGCTGTGCATTTCCCGGGTACGGGTGAACAGATCTCGTCTCTGCAGGAAGATGACCCTGAAGCGGTAGCAAACGCCATCGAGTGCGCCAGATCACATTTTCAGGGTGGCGCCTGGTCCGAGGCTTCGACCACAACCCGGCAGAGTATCTTTCGGCGCGCAGCGACACTGATCAGACAGCACGCCGAAACCCTGGGGTTACTAGAGTGTCTTTGCGCGGGGCTACCTTCTTCTCATTTGGCGTCTCGACAAGTGCCCAGAGCGGCAGACAACCTGGACTTTTTTGCCGACTACATTGGCGTGATGGCCGGGGAGACCTTTGAGCAGCTTCCAGGATATCAAACCAGTGTGACCAGACAGCCGGCAGGCGTTGCGGCGCTATTCGCCCCGTGGAATGCGCCGCTGGCCCTTGCGAGCATGCAGATCGCCTCGAGCTTGGCGTTTGGAAATACCTGTGTACTCAAACCCTCAGAATTCACGCCGCTCTCCATTTTAAAATTGATAGCGCTGATGGAGGAGGCAGGCCTGCCCCCCGGCACGATTAACGTTGTGAATGGTAGCGGTTCCGTCACCGGCGCAGCACTTGCCAGCTCACCTCATGTCGATCGGATCGCATTCACGGGCGGTGGCACTACCGCGAGGCAGGTGATGACAGCGGCCGCGGCGCATTTAACACCTGTTCACTTCGAACTCGGTGGCAAGTCGGCCAACATCGTGTTTGATGACGCCGATATCGAACGAGCCGTAGACGGCTCTTTGGTCAATATTTTCAGTAACAGCGGTCAGATCTGTATTGCCGGGTCACGCATCCTAGTACAGCGAGGCATTGCCGAGCGCTTCACGGAAGCCTTCGTCGCCAGAACCCGGGCTCTGACCGTGGGTAACCCGCTAGAATCACAAACCGAAGTCGGCCCCATGGCGTTCAAAGCGCACTGGCAACGCGTACTGGACCACATCGAGCGCGCCAAGTTAGAGGGCGCTACCCTACTTTGCGGGGGAGAAGCACGCCAAGATCTGGGGAGCGGGTATTTTGTTGCTCCCACCGTTTTCCGGGTCGACAACAATCAGCTGTCACTGTGCCAAGAAGAAGTTTTTGGGCCCGTTGTGAGCATTCAGATATTTGATGATGATGATGAAGCGTTGTTGATAGCGAATGACAGCCGCTTTGGTCTCGTGGGGTATTGCTGGACCCGCAGCCTAGCCCGCGCGCAGGCATTTCAACAACAGGTCGACGCCGGAACTTTATGGATCAATACACCGCTTGCGCGGGATTTGCGTGCACCTTTCGGGGGCTTCAAAGAGTCTGGCATCGGCCGCGACGGTCCCCGTCAGGCCGCTGATTTTTTCACTGAGGAAAAAGCCACCATTACAGCTGTCGGGAACACGCCCATTCGCAAATTGGGGCAAAGCAGTTGATCGCGACCCCACCACCTCGCCCTATCCAAATAGAGCAGGCCTCCGCATCGGCTGTGGCCGGTGTCGATCAGTAGAGGGCCATTATGAGAAGAGAGGGGCTACGAACATAAGATGAAAATGAACCGACGCGCGCTGGTAATCTTTCATCGCTGGCTTGGATTGATTGCCGGGCTGTGGCTGCTCACTTTGGGCGTGACTGGTATTTTTCTCGACCATGATGACTGGCGCTGGTTGCGCCAAACGGAGGTGCCAGAAAACTGGCTATCGCCCTCAATGATGCGGTACCTACCTGCAACCGTGATGCGCTACGTCGTGGCCGACCCGGCGGATGAAAACAGCTGGATCGGCGGCTCGGAGCGTGGGCTATGGATCACGCGAAATCGCGGTGCTACATGGGAGGCGCTGAAGTTCCCCAATGAGCAACACCCCCAGGTCCTGCGTTTTGCCAAAATAGACGTGGACGAGCAGCGCCTCGTGGTCATCGCCACCGATGACGGTCTCTGGGTAATGCCCGAGTTTGGCGGCCCCATCAGCCGTCTGGCGCTCGACGGACATTTCATCAACATGATCTCACCTGGCGCCCAGCCTCACTCCATTATTGGCGTTGATGACTTCAGCACCGTATTCACTCTGGACGTTAATCAGCCAGAGAACATCCAGCAACTCAATCTTGATCAACCCAAAATCTCGGGACTGCCTGAGACTGTCACGCTGTACCGATTTTTGTTTGATCTGCACTTTGGTTACGGCCTGCTGTCCCGCAAATGGTCGACGTGGATAAATGATTTTGGGGGTGTCGCCTTATCAGTGCTGGCACTGACCGGGTTTCTGGCCTGGTATTTGAAGCGGCGGTGGCGTCGGGTGGGGGTTTCGACTCGGCCAGATCGCCGACGATCCATTTTGTCAGGCCTATACCGTAGTCACGCGCCCGTGATCGGTATTCTCGGGGTGGTGCCTATTCTGTATCTCTCTGTCACCGGCATCCTTTTTAATCACATTCTCACCTTCATAGAGTGGGGAGAGGCTCGGGAGGTGCGGCGTGAGCACTTGCCACCGGTTTGGCAGTATCAGTCTCTGAAAGGGGAAATCGATCAGGTCGTCACCTTTGCTGGCGACCCGGATCACATGATGATATCCACGCGGTTCGGCGTGCTGCAGACGCGAGATGGCGGGGCGTCCTGGTCGGCAGAGGCTCAACTGGGTGCCGAGAGGGGACAGCTATTCAGGTCATCTGACCATGTGTTCTACAGCACCAACTCAAGACAGTTTTTCGTGAAAGAAGACAGCGAATCAGATTGGAAAACCATGGCCGGCCTACCCAGCATCGTTTACGACGCAGAGTTCACTGAAAATGGTTTATTCGTAAAAAACAGCAGAGGGTTTTTCAAAGACAGTGGCCAATTCACCTTCGAGGCTGACGCGCTCAAGCACCCTGATCTTGAGGCAGCAACGCTCTACTTGTTCTTGATAGAGATCCATACGGGGAACGTCTTCCATCCAGAGTTCCGGTGGGTCAGTGATGCCCTTACGGTGATGGGTATTTTGATGATCGTGACGGGACCGATCTTATGGTGGCGGCGCAAGTGGTGACGCTACCAGCTGGACGCCCTCTTTGACCGAATGTACATGATGATTCCGGAGAGCAACCACAACACCACAATAAAGCCGAAGAAAGTCATCAGAAATCCGCCAAGCGCACCAAAATACTTGCCGCTGTGAATCGGCAAAAGAAGATTTCTGAACCCCTCCCCTCTTTCGGTCTTGCCCGCAGCGTAAACCCCCTTCACCTCCCCTGAGAAACCATCGACTACAACATCCTGCCGAAACATCTGCGGATTGAAAAAAGCAAACCAGTAATTGGGGCTGTGGTGACCCGCATAGGAATACGCCGCCAGATGGTAATCCGGCGATAGCATTGATCGCGCGCTGCTGTATGCCGCGTCGGGATCAACCGGTGCGGCATCGTTGACCAAGTGTGCCGACTCAGACTCCATGTTCATCATGTTGGCAAAGACGGAGAGGTTCTCCTCCCGATCTCCCCAGTAAACGGCACTCATGGCGATGCCACTGACCGACGTGACGATAAGAAACAGCGATGCCAGCGCGCCTAGGGAGCGATGACAGCGATTGATAAAAGGCAGTTGCCGGGCGGTTTTTCTCGTCTTGAGATATAGGAAAAGGCCCGAGAGGCTCATCAGCACCGTGGCCACGCCCAACACACAAACTACATAGAAGCCTGCCTCACCGAACACTATCCAGCGATGCAGGACTGTCATCGTGCCGATCCAGCCCGACTCGATCAGGGGATGCTCTCCAATAATCTGCTGCTGATACTGATCGTAGTCCACCATGATTTTGGACTCGTGCAAGTCCTCGGGATTTCTCCCTCCCATTAAAATGTAGGCCGTATCAGCTCTGTTGGGCGGCGGCACCATGACATGGGCGATATTGAAATCGGGTTCCAACGAACGCATGGTCGTCTGTATCTGAGTGGGGGTTGCGGGGATGCCGCCGGCCTCCACTT
>JBELDB010000047.1:0-12179 GCA_042094525.1 Congregibacter sp.
TCGTGCCGGTCACGTCGGCAACAAACTTGATGAACTCCTGAATGTCGGTGTCCTTCAAATTCACCGTGTACTCTTGTGCCACAGTGAGCGGGCTGAGCGCAAAGCAAGCGGCCATTGCGATGCTACGCAAAACAGCTTTCAGGTGAGTGGTGTGTCGATAGATAGTCACGGGCATCCTGTCAGGGGCTGGATAAATCTACGCTGAGGGTAACGTTGCCACCCTCTCTTTGAATGTCAAACGTCGCTTCGGTCGCCTCTTTCATCATTTGATACAGCTTGATGGAGTTACTGGCATCGCTGAGGGTCAGGCCATTCACTGCAGTCACAATATCGCCCTGTTGAAAGCCAAAAGTATCGAAGGCGGCACGATCCGGCCCCGGAGCAACGCGGTAGCCGACAATCTGGCCTTCCTCTTGCACCGGCGAGACGCTCACTGCGGAGGCCAATGTTTCGGGATTGTCATAGAGCTGTTGCCGATACTGATTCGCCAGCGCGCTGCCATCTGCCGCATCATCCGCTGCCGCAGAGGCACTTGCCTTGACTGGTGAGATTCGGGGGGGCGAGGTTGAAGCAGTCGATTTGCTTGCGGGCCGGGTTGGCATTGCAATCATTGGGCCTTCATACAGCTTGATCAGTTCATAGGTGCCATTGTTGTCGATAACCACCTGCTGGGGCATGACCTTCGCAAGCACCACCTGACCTGAGGCGGGTAACGCATCACCCACCGCATACACCTGCTCTGTAGCGCCCGATCTAATCACGGCATTACCCGTTCCATCCTCCGTCGACGCCACAATCCCCGTTAGCGTGAGTGCAAGCCGAGTCTCCCTCGCATCTCGCTCAATACCGTCGCGATTCACCGTCGCTGAAGCAGTATCCTCGACCGCAGACAACACGTCCGGCGAACCTCCAAACAAACCAGATCCGATAACCGGTGAAATATCGATAACCGCGGTTTGACGCTGCCCTCTTGAGGTCGGTGGATTTAACGCCGCGGTGGGGGCAGACTCGATTCCACCGGCGCTAAAGGGAATCCACACCAGCTGACTGGCGCTGGAGAGTGACCATAGAGCGAGGAGGACGATCAGACCAGTTTGCAGGCGGCGAACACGCTCCGGGTCCCGCGCCATGTCCCGCCAAAAGCCGCGAAGTCGACTCTGAGCCTGAGCTCCCGCCTCCTCGAGCCGCGCCTTCCATGGGCTGTGGTCAATACTGTTCACGGTGCTATGTATGGTCCAGATCCCGCCGGGCTCCCATCATACGCGGGAGCGGCAGGAAATACCCTTCCTTGAGTAGATCGCCCACTCTAGCAAAGCTGGCGTGACAACTCTGTGACAGACTGCCATCTGGCTGACCCTGCGAGCGGCGGCGCCTATCTATAGTGACTCCTCGGAGGTCATCCCTCGATGGCCACCCCCTCATGGTCAACGCTGGATGACAGTGGCGTGTGTTAAACTCAGTGAACCTGCGGGGTGGCGAAAGCCTGAGATGCCTTACCGGCAAACCCGTTGAACCTGATCCGGATCATACCGGCGGAGGGACGGGTGTTTCGGACGACTGTTCTGACAAACGCTGTGAGCCCCCGGAGACAACTGAGGAGCACAGCACTTGAGACACCACCTCCAAACCGATTCGCGGCACCGTCTGCAATCACCCTCTTTTCGCGTTCGCAAACTGCTGCTTAACCGGGCCTCCTGCTGGTGGTTGCTGATCATGCCTGCGGGGTTCGTCTTTGCACAGGACAGCCGCTGGGTATTAGAGGAGGTCACGGTGACAGCCACCCTGCTCGACTCAATCACTGCGCCCATCAGCGCTACCGTGTTGACCGAAGAAACCCAATCTCGGCGTGGTGCGGCGCACCTTGAGGACGTCATTACGCTGGCGCCCAACGTCACCGCCTCCTCAGGCGCGTCACGCAGTCGCTTTATCCAGATTCGTGGTATTGGCGAGCGCAGCCAGTTTGTGGAGCCAGTGAACCCCTCGGTCGGCGTTTTGTTGGATGGCATCGACCTCAGCGGCTCAGGGGGCGCATTGACGCTATTTGACGTACAACAGGTTGAAGTCCTGCGTGGCCCACAGGGAACATTGATGGGCGCCAACGCGCTGGCAGGGCTCATCGCTGTAAAAAGCAATGGCAGCGACTCGACCACCCGCGATATCGCAGTAGGCATAGAAAATAAGGGCGGTTATCGACTGGGCGCTCGTTGGGGTGGGCATCTGGTCAACGGAATCAAAGGCCGAGTTGCCCTACAACAGTATGAGAGTGACGGGTACGTCGACAACGATTACCTGAGGCGCAGTGATACGAACTCCCGGGATGAACTAACGGCGCGCGGGACGCTGGCCTGGGCCAGTGGGGCGCACACCATTGAGGCTGCGGTCTACTACACCCGCGTGGACAATGGCTATGACGCCTTCTCTCTCGACAACACGCGCGCCACTCTGTCTGATCAGCCCGGCGAGGACGATCTGACACTCAAAGCCGGGCGTCTGAACTGGCACAGTATGCTGATGGGCTTGGACAGTACTCTGCAACTGAGCCATGCCAGTACGGAAACTACGTACGGCTACGATGAAGATTGGAGCTACGTCGGCATAGCGCCCGGGTGGGAGTACAGCTCCTACGACGAGTATATCCGAGACCGCACGATGAACAGCCTTGAATGGCGACTGCAGGCTCCGGAGGCTGACCACAAAGAATGGGTGATCGGTACCTATTTGCGGGACGAGTCAGAAGATCTCAGCAGGCGTTACACCTACTTGCCGGAGCCCTTTGGCAGCAGTCTCGACACTCAGACGCTGGCTATTTTTGGACAGATCAATTGGACCACCAACGAACAGATATCAGGCTTTGTCGGCGCGCGCCTTGAGCAGCGAGACAGCGAATATCGTGACAGTGCCAACGTAGAGAAAGACTTTGATCACAACTACTGGACAGGCCGCCTTGGCTTGGTATGGCACTATCAAGACGACAGACAGGTGTATGCAACGCTGTCTCGCGGCGCCAGAGCGGGTGGCGCCAATGCGGGACTGCTCGCCAGTATTGAAGCGTTACCCGAGCAAAATCAGAGCAGTGTTTCTGCGCTAGGGGTCTTCGACGAGGAGACGTTGCTTAGTCTCGAGGTGGGTTGGCAGGTTGACTGGTCAGAGCACAACCTGCGCTCACGCCTGGCGCTGTTCACGATGGATCGGGATGACCAACAGGCCAAGGGTTCACTGGTTATTCCCCGAGCAGACGGCAGCACTGCCTTTATTGACTACACCGATAACGCCGCCGCCAGCGAACATCGTGGGCTCGAGTGGGCGCTGCAATGGCAACCGACAGAGCAGCTGTCGACAGCGCTCACGCTCGGCTTGCTCGACGCGCAGTTTGATCGCTACATCACTGCTACCGGTGCAGACCTATCGGGACGCGATCAGCCCCAGGCACCCGGCTGGCAGTACTCGGCCGGACTCACGTGGCGCGCCTCTGAGATGGTGTCGGCACAGATCGAAGTAGCAGGCAGTGACGCTTACTTCTTCTCTGACCGGCACGACGTGAGGGCGCCCGAAACCCATCAATTGAACGCTAGCGTATCTGGGCGATGGCATCGCTGGTCCTGGACCCTGTGGGGTCGCAACCTCACGGACGAGACGACCTTTGTCCGAGGCTTTGGCACTTTCGGCAATGATCCGCGCAAAGAGTACGCTTTGGAGCCCTACCGCCAATATGGAGAACCCCGTATGGTAGGTCTGTCTCTGAGCTATGACCTGATGGAGAGCCAGCAATGAAAGTGACTGCGGAACTGAGCGTGTATCCCTTGCGCGAGGACTTCAAGGTAGCAGTCCTAGGTTTCATCGAGGAGCTGCTCAAAGGGCAGGATATTGTCGCAGTCACCAATTCCATGAGCACCCAGATCAGTGGCGAGGATGAGGCCGTATTCAGCGCCATTCAGCAGGCGTTACGGGTCAGCTACAAACAGTTTGGCCGGCAGGTATTGGTTGCCAAGTTTATTCCGGAGCACTTTGCGGACATCGGCCCCGAGGGCTGATATGAGCATGCTGGAGGTCTGCGCAGTCGCGCTCGCGCTCGCCTACGTCGTACTCGCCATCTACCAGAATCGCTTGTGTTGGCTCGCGGCCATCGCCAGTGCTCTGCTATATATCCTGATTTTTTGGCAGGTTCGGTTGTATCTGGAGGCGGCACTTCAAGGGTTTTACATCGCCATGGGGATCTACGGTTGGTTTGCCTGGCATCAGGAGGGCAACCAAGCCAGCTCCCCGATCCGCATCTGGTCTGCACGCCGGCACATGGTGGCGTGCGCCACACTTGTTGTCCTGAGCCTCATACTTGGCGGGGTGATGGATCGATGGACCGATGCGGCTTCGCCCTTCATTGACGCCGCCACCACAGTCTCCGCACTGCTCGCTACCTGGATGGTCGCGCGCAAGTTACTCGAGAACTGGCTTTACTGGATTGCAATCGATCTCGCTTCGATCGGCTTGTACCTGTCCCGGGACCTTTCCCTCACAGCCGCACTGTTCGCGGGATACGTGATGCTGGCGGTGTGGGGCTATCGTGAATGGCGTACACAGTGGCAACTGCAGACGTCATAAACCCCAGTTTGGAAAGATGGGAGGAGTGGCAGCTAGCCACGCCGCTGGAGGTTCGCCCGGGCTTGGGAGTCCTGTTGGCAAAGGGGAGCGGTCATAGCATCTTTGAGATTCTGGGCACGCCCCAGCTGGTGGGAAGGCTCAGGCACCAATCAACTCGACTCACTGAAGAGGCTTTCCGGCAGGAACACGCGGCCTGGTCCAGGGCAGCACACCATGGACTGGCACCGAGAATAGTTTTCACTGATGAACAAGAGCAAGTGGTGATCTGCGAACGCGTTGAAGCAGCCGGGCAGCCTGTGTCCGCTGAGGCGCTTGGCCGACTCTGCCGCCAGATTCATGAGGTGCCTGGCGTCAGTCATCGACTCGTACTGAGTCGCGATATCGAGCACTACCTCGATCAACTACCTGCCGATCTTGCGCATCAATGGCGCGCTGCCATGCAGGCCTGTGACGCTGAAAACGCCCTCGCGAGACTGGCAGCGGACACCCCCTACCTCTGTCACAACGACCTGACCCCCGGTAATCTGATGACTCACGGCGATGATCTGATAGCGATCGATTGGGAATACGCGGCCATGGGCAGTCGATATTTTGATGCGGGTATTGCCTGTGCTTCACTTCCCGACGGGGAACAAGACACCATGATGAGGCACGTATTTGGCGACACACTCGACGAGGGCCTGGTGACGGCAGGCAAACACGTCGCCGGGCTGGTGACAGCGCTCTGGCAGTGTTGCTTTGCAGTCGATGACGCGCCCTCGCCCGCCGAGTGGCTAAGGTCAGCAGAATCCTGATGAGCGAACGATGGCATGTCCTGGGGGTCGGCGCGATCGGCGGACTGTTTGCCTGCCGACTGCAGTCCGGAGGCGCGGACGTCAGGCTATTGGCCAGAGAGGATGATCGGCCAATGCGAGAGCTGATTCTGAAGAGCGATCAGGTGGAGCGCTTTCAGTTCCCCCAGCAAAACCTCACCACTGGCCAGCAACCCTTTGAGCAGCTGTTGATCTGCACCAAAGCATGGGCAGTCGAGGCGGCTGTCCAATCCATAGCGCCAAGACTCACTGCTCACAGCGTAGTGGTATTACTCTGCAACGGTATGGGTCTCGCTGAGATCGTCGCGCCGTTAATTGGCGAGGCCCAACTTGTGCTGGGCTCGACCACATCTGGATGCCGGCGCTCCGCCGAGAACGAACTGATGCTCTCTGGCGAGGGCAGCACCCAACTAGGAACATTAACTCACAGCGCTGAGCCCCCATCCTGGCTGCCCTGCTGGCAACAGGGCGTGCCCAAACTGACTTGGGAAACCGATATCCGGTCAGTGCTGCTGACCAAGGTGTCCGTCAACGCGGTGATCAATCCGCTGACCGCGATCCATCAGGTATGCAATGGCGATCTGTTGCAGCCGCCTCTGTGGGAAAAAACTCAGGCATTGATCGCAGAGGTACAGCTGTTACTGCGCAGCGCTCACGCCTTGGATATTGCCGCCGGACTCCCAGAGCGGGTTCGGGCAGTTTGCGAGAGCACCTCAGCCAATCACTCGTCCATGCGCGTCGATTTCGAGAGAGGTGCTCGGACCGAAGTTGATGCCATTGTGGGCTGGCTCCTCCGGGATTTAACCCCGAATCCGCCCAAAACCCCTTCACTCAGCGCACTTTTTGAGGCAGTGCGACAACAAGATCGCGGTCTATCGTCAGCCTCTTAAACGAGAGCCAGCAATGACAGCACTACCACCCAGACCCCGGTAGCCCGATTAATCGCCTTTTGAGTGGTTTCCACCGCTTTCACCACGCCCTGCGGGTCATTGAGATCTTCCTCATCCAGCTGCCAGGCTCGTTCGATACCCCTCGCCAACAACACCTCAGACGAGACCTCGTTATCAAACGCGTCTTTGGTCAGCAAGCCCCGGGAGCGCTCGAAATCCCCCAGTAAAGAGAAAGTCAGGAGTAGCAGCCTTGCGGGCAACCAATCAAGTACCTTCTGGGCAACCTCAAAACGCCCGCTGCTTCCCGTATTCGACAATTCCACGAGGCGATAGACAGCCGCGGCGAAGGGACCTAAAAGCCAGAAATACAGTATCGGTGGAAACCACCGGGCAAAACCTCGATAAACGAAATCGCGCATCGCAAGCTGTCCGCGCCCTTCACCCGTATCACCGCCGGCGACCCCCTGCTTGAGTAGCATCGCGGCGCCCTCATCGTCTCCGACGCGAGCGCGGGCAAGAAATCGCTGTAGCTCAGTGGGATAATCGCCCCGGCCCAAAGAGAAATACAAAAGCGCGGTGCCGATGAGCGCCTCAGCCAGCCCACCAAGGACAGCCTCAAGCACCGCCAGCACGATCACTCCTGCCAGCACTGGCGCACCGACACGTAGCGCCAGAGATGGCCACAGGTCGAGTTCGATCGCATCGACGCGACGACTGAGTGCGAGGAACCAACGGTCACCGTGAAGGGGTCCACCGGCGCCCAATAGCGCGAACAAACTGACTACCACAATAAAAATCAGGTACGACACTCTCGAGCGTCTCCTTACTGCTCTGACTGATGGGCGACCAGACGGGACCAGTCAAAAGCGGGTCCCGGATCGGTCTTGCGGCCCGGTGCAATATCGCTATGCCCAACGATAGCATCGTGCCGGATATCGGGGTATTGCTTTGTCAGCGCGCCCAGCAACTGATTTAAAGCATCGTATTGCGAGTCGGTGTAGGCCTCTTCGTCACAGCCCTCGAGTTCAATACCGATACTGAAATCATTACATTGCTCGCGCCCCTTCCAAGACGAGGCGCCGGCGTGCCAAGCCCGCTCGTCGGTTGAAACAAACTGCACCACTTCACCTGCCCGACGAATCAGGAAGTGCGCTGACACTTCAAGGTGCGCGATTTCCGAAAAATAAGGATGCGCTGCAGCGTCCAGCGTGTTCGTGAACAACGCCTCAATCTCAGGCCCCCCATATTGGCCCGGCGGCAAAGAGATACCGTGCACGACGACTAGGTCAGTCACCGCGCCCTCGGGCCTGGGGTTACAATTGGGAGACAATATGTGGAGGGCACCTGCAAGCCAGCCTTCATGGATCTTCCATTGGTCAGTGATAGTCGCCACGAGGTAATCTTATCGCACACTGAGGAATGCGCGAGACAGCTGTCGCGCACCCTCTCTAGCCATTGACGAAGGTAGCACAGCAGCCACCCATGATTACCGCAGATGACATTGCCAAACTTGTCGCTCTAGCGCTCGCCGAAGATATTGGTGCTGGCGATGTAACCGCTGAGCTTATCGAATCTGACGTGCAAGCCAGTGGCAGCATCGTAACGCGAGAGGACGGCATCCTGTGCGGAACCGCTTTCGCAGCGGCGGCCTTTCAGCAAATTGATCCCAGCTGCCATCTGAAATGGGCTGCGCAGGATGGCGATGCGCTCACAGCCAGCAACACGCTTTGCACCCTGAGCGGACCCGCCCGCGCGCTGTTGACTGGAGAACGCACCGCACTCAATTTTTTACAGTTGCTGTCGGGCACCGCGACGACCGCAAGCCACTATGCCGCGCGGGTGGCACACACCCGCGTCAAACTGCTGGACACGCGTAAGACGGTGCCCGGTCTCAGACTCGCACAGAAGTACGCCGTGACCTGCGGAGGGTGTTACAACCACCGCATCGGATTATTTGATGCCTTTTTGATTAAAGAAAACCACATCTCGGCCGCCGGTGGCATTGCTGAAGCGGTGGCTGCCGCGAGAAAAGTCTCGCCTGATAAGCCGGTAGAGGTCGAGGTGGAAAGCGAGCATGAACTAGAGCAGGCACTCACAGCGGAAGCAGATCGCATCATGCTCGACAATTTTACACTCCCAGCACTCCGCAGTGCCGTCGCGCATACCGCGGGCAGAGCTGAGCTTGAAGCATCGGGCAATGTGACCGATGAGACACTGGTTGCCATCGCCGAGACGGGCGTCGACTTCATCTCAATCGGTGCGCTGACCAAACACGTCAAGGCGTTAGATCTGTCGATGCGAATCGACTGAACCCGCTAGCTGTGGATGGGCTCGCTGCTCACCAAAACACCATTGCGATCAGAGTAGAGCCAATCACCGGGAGTGACCGGCACCTCACGTAACATCAGTGGAATATCCCGGTCGCCCACACCCCGCTTATCCGTTTTGACGGGGCAAACACCCAGGGCCTGCACACCGATATCGATCTCATCGATGACCTCGACATCGCGGATCGCGCCGACCACCACGACCCCAGCCCAACCATTGTCTGAGGCGAGCTGGGCGAGACGATCGCCTAGCAAGGATCGGTGCAGGGCGCCCTGCCCATCCACCAATAGAACTCGACCAGCACCCGGCTCAGCGACGGCCTCAGCCACCCGTGAGTTATCGGCATGGCAGGCAATTGTGGAGACAGGACCAGCAAAGCGCTCTCGGGTGCCAAACGAGCGAAACTGAAAGCCCAGGTGCTGTGCCGCGGGGTGCGAATCCGACAGATCGGGTGTTGTGAATGCCAACACCGGTTCAGAACCAGTCATAGGAGAAATCAGACAAGCTCTCACCCGGCGCGTCAATGGCGCCGGCGTGAGCGCGCGCTCTTGGCAGTAAACGCTCAATGTAGAACTGCGCGGTATTCACTTTTCGATCACAGAAGACAACGCGCTCCCCATTGGCAGACAAATTCGCCGCCACCAGCGCACCGCGCGCCAGTTGCCAGCCGCCAAACAGGTAGCCGGTCTGCATCATGTAATCAAAAGAGCCACCCAGCGCGGCAAACCGGTCATCACCCAGTGTCGCGAGTAGACGCTGCGTCGTCTCGACGTGCTCAGCGAGCGATTCGGCAAGACGACCTCCCATGCTGTGGAGTCGCTCGTCACTGTGGCCTTGCAATGTGGCGGCCACTTCACGGATTTCGGCCTGCATGGCCTCCATGGTGGCGCCACCGTCGCGACCAAGCTTACGGTTCAGCAGATCCGCCGCCTGAATGCCGTTGGTGCCCTCATAGATCGGTGTAATGCGCACGTCACGCAGATACTGCGCCGCACCGGTTTCCTCAACGTAGCCCATACCGCCGTGTACCTGAACACCCAAAGAGGTCACCTCCATACCCAGCTCGGTGAGCCAACCTTTGATCACTGGAATCATCAGATCTATGCGACGTTGACTCGCCTCACGGGTCCCTTCGGGACCGGCGTGCGCAAGATCCATCGTCACCGCCTCGGAGTAAGCGAGCGCGCGCATGGCTTCATTGAGCGCGCGCATCGTTAACAGCATGCGTTTGACATCGGCGTGCTCGATGATCGGCACCCCGCCCTGAACCCGCTCCCGCGCGTATCCCACCGCTTTCTGGTAAGCGCCCTCGGATGCACCAAGGCCTTGCAGGCCCACTTTAAGGCGCGCCTCGTTCATCATCGTGAACATGCAGGCGAGGCCTTGATTCTCCTCGCCCACCAAATAGCCAATCGCGCCGCCTTTGTCGCCATACGCCATGACACAGGTGGGGCTGCCGTGAATGCCCAGCTTGTGCTCAACGGAGACCGGGTAAGCATCGTTGCGTTCGCCCAGCGTGCCGTCGTCATTCACCATGAACTTCGGGACCAAAAAGAGTGATATCCCGCGGCTGCCCTCGGGCGCATCGGGGAGACGTGCGAGGACCAGGTGGATGATGTTATCGGTCGCGTCGTGATCACCCCAAGTGATGTAAATCTTCTGCCCGAAAATGCGGTAGTGCCCACCCTCGCGCTCGGCGCGGGTTTTCATGGGGCCAAGATCTGAACCCGCGCCCGACTCGGTGAGGTTCATGGTGCCGGACCACTCACCGGAATAGATTTTTTCAAGGTAAGTGGCTTTGAGCGCCTCATTCGCGTGGGCCGAAATCGCCAGCGCGGCACCGGCACTGAGGAAAGGCTCAAGTGCAAAAGCCATGTCAGCACTGTTCCACATCTCACATGCGGCCGTGCCAAACAGTTCGGGCAGGCCCTGACCGCCCTGATCTTGCGGTGCCGAGATACCGACCCATCCGCCAGCGCCCAATTGCTGAATGGCATCCCCATAGCCCGGTGGGATAGTGACCGCGCTGTCACTGCAGCGCGCCGGATGCGCGTCACCGACCCGCCTCAAGGGCGAGACCACATCGGATGCGAACTTCGCGGCTTCATCAAGGAGCGCGGTGGTCAGCTCATTGCCCAAACCCAGTTCTGCGTAATGTGGCAGCTCGCCCAACACTGAGCCGACGTCGAGCACGTCGTCGATCAGAAACTGCATGTCATCTGTGGGGGCCGTATACATCGTGTCTTCCTCGTTTTGGAACCGTTTTGGAGCGCGCGTTCGTTTGCGCCATCCGCCTATATGCCACGCATTTTTGCCAAGCCTTAGTCATACGGCAAAAATATGGCCAAAGAGTTATAATTCATCTCATGAATAAAGGCGGGCACGCCTGATGCGCATTATATGAAAAAGCTCAACCAAATTGATCTGAATCTGCTGGTCTATCTGGAAGTTCTGTTGCGCGAACGCAATGTGACGCAGGCCGCGAATCAACTGGGGCTATCGCAACCTGCCATGAGTAATGGCCTTCGCAGGCTGCGCGCGCTGTTTGACGACCCGCTGCTGGTGCGCACCTCCGAGGGCATGACCCCCACCGAGCGAGCACTTGAGCTGGAGCCCTTAGTCAAGGAGATTCTCCTGGGTGTAGACCGTGCTATGCAGCCGGCCACGGAGTTCGAACCCGGCGAGGCACACATGGTGGTGCGCATTATGGCCAGCGACTATGCCGAGTCCACCTTGTTCCCCGCAGTGCTCACCCAACTCCGCGAATACGCGCCCGGTATCACTCTCGACATCATGAACCCGTCGGATGTGAGCTTTCTGGATGTGGAGCGCGGCAAGGTCGACCTGGTGATCAATCGCTTTGACCAGATGCCGCAGTCTTTTCACCAGATCACACTCTGGGAAGACAGCTTCTCCTGCCTGATGAGCGCCGATAATCCGATCCTTGAGGACTTTTCGCTTGAGAGCTATCTCAGCGCCGACCATATCTGGGTGAGCAAAACCGGCATGGGCGTGGGCGTGGGCGTGGACCCCGGCGACGTGCAGCGACTCGGTTGGGTCGATGCCGCACTCGCAAAGCAGGGTGAGAAGCGACAGATACGCGTCTTTACCCGCCATTACCAAGCCGCCATGACCTTGGCTGAGCAAAACGATCTGATTGTGACGCTGCCGACCCGCGCAACTCGTCTGAAGCAGGATCACCCGCGCGTCGTGGTCCGGGACGTGCCGTTTGCCATTCCGCCGCTGGAACTCAAAATGGCCTGGAGCCCACTGCTTCACAATAACGCGCCCCATCGTTGGGTGCGGCAGTTCATCACCAGCATCGCACGAGCACTGCCAAGCGACGCTGACGCCTAGCTATAAACTCTGCGAATACCGTTTATCGGCTGGATCGCTGTCATCAATAGTAGTGACTGAGTAGAGTGCCATCCTCACAATTCTTCTCGCAGAGTGCGATCAGACCAACGCGCCACGAGAAGCCACACGACAGCAGGAACCGAATCATGCCCAACCGAATCGAACGCGCCACGCTCCAGATCGATGAGACGCTCCA
>JBELDB010000048.1:0-11885 GCA_042094525.1 Congregibacter sp.
TAGCTGCGATCGCGCTCTGGACCGTTTCCGTCATGGGTTTGTCTCGGGTAACTTTGGTGGTTTGGGTATGATGTGGATCGCGCGGTGCGGGGTCAACCTCCCGACGCGGAGATGTGAATCCAACCCACAGGGCTCACGTCACCCACAGCAGGGGAAAGAGACGCAGAAAAACAGACCGGAACGAAACGAGGAAAACGCAGGATGCAAATCAGCAATATGACCTTCGATGAAATCGCCATCGGTGATACCACGACCTACACGCGGCTCATCACCAATCAGGAGGTCGAGGCCTTCGCCGCGATCTCGGGGGATCACAACCCGCTGCATCTGGACCCCGACTACGCAGCCACCACCGCGTTTGGCGAATGTATTGCCCACGGCATGCTGACCGGCGCCCTCATTAGCGCCGCGATTGCCATGCAATTGCCTGGGCCGGGCTCGGTCTACCTCAGTCAGAATATTCAGTTCCGTGCACCCGTATTGTTAGGCGATACCCTCACTGTCACCCTCGAGGTAACTGAAAAGCACGGCAAACGACCCTGGGTCACATTGGGTTGCACGGTGGAGAATCAAGACGGTAAAGCGGTTGCCAAGGGCGAGGCTCAGGTCGCGGCACCGACCGAAAAAGAGACGGTGACGATTATCCCACCGCCGGCGATTCAGCTGTTGGAAGAGGCCTCGCTGGCGTCTGACTGAGCAAACTGCTCTGGGTCGATATACATCAACTCGATGAGCACCACTGGCTCACTTACCGACGGCGTCGCCCCCATCATCAGCATGTTGGCCACACCATCCACCACAATCAGACCGGGCACGCCAAACAACCGGCGCTCGGAGGTGGCTTCACCCGTCTCATCCATCATCCGCATTACCGGTAACGATGTGTCCTCGTCGCGCAATGTATCGCCCAAACGAGACAGCAGTGCCAGCACAGAATCACGGAATATCGAAAAATTCAGGGCACCCCGAAACTCACTGTGATCGAGCGTGACGTCAAGACGCACCTCACCCTCGTCTTCCATGCGAAGCTGGGTCACCGCGATACGCTTGCCCACCTCCAACTCTCGGAAAATGCGCTTCCCGACTGTTCGGGAAACCTCGATGAGTGATTGATGGATCACGTTGGCACTGATCGTGGCGAACTGCTCATCGGTCAAGGTGCGTTCGTTTGTGGCCATAAGTCCTCCTGCGCTGGCGGCGAGTGTAACGCGGCACCCGCCCTGCTCCCACTCCGATTTGCCTGTCACTGCCGCTTCCAGTGGTTTGATAGACTAGGGCTATCGCGTGCGACGCACGCTCATACCCACTCTCTGTCGTTTCAGTCGATAAAAGGCCTTGATCAGACCCTCTCAGACTCTCTGGACACCGCTGGAACCGCTGGACCTTGAGTGGCAAGACAGCGTCCCCGTGGCGCGCGAAACCGGCGATGTCTTTTTTTCGACTCAAGATGGTCTGACCGAAAGCGATTATGTCTTTTTGCAAGGCAATCGGTTGCGCGAGCGGTGGCGCTCACATACCGCGGACCGTCCTTTTGTCATCAGTGAGATCGGGTTGGGTACGGGGCTCAATCTCTGCCTTACCGTGGCGCAGTGGCTGACGCACCGACCGAGCGGGGCCCGCTTACATTATCTCGGTTTTGAAAGAGCGCCCATGCGACCCGCAGATATGGCGCGGGCTTTGAGTCATTGGCCTGATCTGGCGCCTATTATCAACGCCCTGTTGCCACGCTGGCCGGATCCTCTACCGGGCTGTCACCGGCGGCACTTCCCGCAGTGGGGATTAACCCTCGATTTATGGTGGGCCGACGCAACCGATGGCCTGCAGGATTTAGCCAGCCACGGCAGGCCGTGGGTCGATGCCTGGTACCTCGACGGCTTTGCACCGGCTAAAGAGACGGGTCCTTGGCAAGAAGCAGTTTACAGCGCTATGGCCAGTTCAAGTCGTGCTGGAGCGACCTTCGCCACGTTTACCGCCGCTGGAGAGGTGAGGCGTGGCTTGGCAGCCTCGGGGTTCGAGGTGAGTAAACGCCCTGGGTTTGGAAAAAAACGTGATGCTTTATGTGGCGAGATCCACACCCCACACCAGGCTGCCCCCGCGCTTACCCCCTGGGATCTCAACTTCTCTAACACCATGCCGGATCACGTTTTGGTTCTGGGTGCGGGGCTTGCCGGGGCCCACGCCGCCTTTGCACTTGCTAGCCGCGGAGTTCCCGTCACAGTGCTGGAGGCCGGCAGTCTTGCCAACGGCGGCTCCAGTAATTTGCAGGGGGTCACCTATACGCGGCTATCACACCAACACAATCCTCTGACCGACTTCTCTTTGGCGGCCTTTGGTTTCGCCACTGATCACTACGACAAGTTGCTGAATGAAGGAAAGCTGAACGAGGGTGAAGACATCGGTTTGGGTGGCTACATTCAACTCCATGATGCCGACGAGACGCTGACACATCTCGCCCAGGTGCTGCCGTTGGCACCAGAATTCGCCCGATTGCTCGACGCTGAAGCACTCGCAGCCCTGACCGGACTGCAACCGCGATGCGGCGGCATTCATTATCTTCGCGGCGGCTGGCTCAATCCGATGGCCGTCTGTCAGGCATTGTTGGCCCATCCGCTGATCTCTTTGCGGACCCATTGTGGCCAGATGTCGCTCAAGCGTACGTCGAGCGGAAAATGGCAGGCGGTGGATCAGCACGGCAGCGTGCAAGACGAGGCAAACACTGCTGTTCTGGCTACCGCACAGGCGGTACGGCAACAGGCGGAGCTGGACTGGCTACCGCTTACCAGCATTCGGGGTCAGACCACGCACTTGCCTACCTCGCCCCGGCTGGAGAGCCTGCCGGTCACTGTGTGCGATCAGGGTTATCTACCGCCAGCACGCGGTGGGATCCACTGCCTGGGGGCCAGTTTTGGCCCGGGTGATCACGGAGTAGATGAACGGGAAGCGGAGCACGCGCATAATATCGAGATGATGCAGACTGCACTACCCGATCTCGAGTTCGACGCGCCCTCAGGAGGCTGGCAAGGCCATGTGGCTCATCGCTGCAACAGTAACGACTACTTGCCGGTAGCAGGGCCAGTTCCCAACCTCGAGGCCTTTAACGCCTGCTATGAGCGGTTGCGGCACGACCGCAAGCGACTCATCGATGCGCCCTGCCCGCTGGAGCCAGGATTAGCCGTGCTGACCAGCTTGGGCTCCCGCGGCTTGTCGGCGGCGCCTCTTGCTGCGGAGATTCTGGCGGATCAACTATTGGGCACCGTACCGGCGGTGCCGCGATACCTGCAGCGGGCAGTCTCTCCGGCACGCTTTGCCGAGCGCGCCCTGAAACGTGGAGAGCCGCTGTGAAGTGCAACGCATTGCTGCGCACTTTGGCCATGGTCGGTTGCTTGGTTGCGCCCACCACTGCTTGTAAGGCCGAGGGGCCTGAGACACGTCTCGAAGCGGTGCCAGAGTATGGGTACCGAGTGGTATCAAAAGTGCCGTTCGACCGACAAAACTTCACCCAGGGCCTCGAGATTTACGAGGGCCGGCTCTATGTGAGCTCCGGGTTGTACGGGAAATCGATGGTGCGCGCTTACGACCTCCCGAGTCTCGACCTACTCCGTGAAGTACCCGTTGATCGGCGCATCTTCGCCGAGGGGCTTACGGTGATCGACGATCGACTGATCCTGCTCTCCTGGAGAGAGAGAGTCATGCTCGTCTACGACCTGCCTGATCTGTCGCTTGTAGGCCAAAGCGCACTGCCGGGGCAGGGTTGGGGCGCCACCCACTCAGGATCGGTACTGTGGTTCAGCGATGGAACAGATCGCCTTTATTCAGCAGACATTGCGGGTGCAGGCAAACTGAACATACTGCCGGTAACGCTTAACGGAGAGCCCCTGCGTAATTTGAACGAGCTTGAGTGGGTCAACGGGGAGATCTGGGCTAATGTATGGCAGTCAGATTTCATTGCGCGCATTGACCCCGAGACGGGGCACGTGGTGGGCATGGTAAATCTCAGTGGCTTGTTGCCCGAGGAGGATCGCCTGCGCGATACCGATGTCCTCAATGGTATCGCCATAGACCCCGTGACCGGGGCCATTTGGGTCACGGGAAAGCGTTGGCCCTGGTTATTCGAAATCGCACTGGAAAAACCGCTCGGCTGACCCCATATCATCTGAACAGACGAATACATCCGCATTGGAACCCAACATGACAGAAGCTTCTCGCAGCGCCGCATCCTCCGTGACCCCCAACACGTTTTTTCTGAAGCGAGCGGTGCCCATTCCCAGCCTGAATCTCACTGTCGAAGAGTACGAACACCCCGCCACCGGGGCACAGCATCTGCACCTCAACAGTGACTCGTCGGAGAATGTGTTCATGGTCGCGCTGCGCACCGTGCCGGAAGATTCAACCGGAGTGGCCCATATCCTTGAGCACACGGCGCTGTGTGGCAGTGAGCGCTATCCCGTGCGCGATCCGTTTTTCATGATGCTGCGCCGGTCGCTGAACACGTTCATGAACGCCTTTACTAGCTCGGACTGGACGGCCTACCCGTTCGCCACGCAGAACCGAAAGGATTTTGGCAACCTGCTGGACGTTTATCTGGACGCAGTATTTTTCTCGAGACTGGATCCCCTTGATTTTGCACAGGAGGGGCATCGGGTTGAGTTTGAGAACGATGACAGCAGTCAGCCGCTGGTTTTTAAGGGTGTCGTATTCAACGAGATGAAGGGGGCGATGTCCTCCACACCCTCGATTCTTTGGGACCGACTCTGTCACGAGCTGTTTCCGTCTAACACCTATCACTTCAACAGCGGCGGCGATCCGGAACACATACCCGACCTCTCCTACCAGGAACTGAGGGACTTCTACGCCGAGCACTACCACCCCAGCAACGCAATTTTTCTGACCTTCGGCGACATTGCCGCGGAGGCCCATCAGCAGATTTTCGAAGCGTCGGTCCTGCAGCGTTTTGAGGCGCTCGAGCGAAAAATCGAGGTCGCGCTCGAAAAACCCTTCTCTTCGCCGGTTAGGGCTATGCACCCTTATGCCATAGATGGTGAAGAAGGCACTGAAAACAAAACGCACCTGGTGCTGGGATGGAAGCTGGGCGAGAGCGCTGACTTAACCGCCATGCTGGAGGCGCAATTAGTGGCTTCGGTGCTGATGGAAAACAGTGCCTCTCCCCTCATGCACTACCTTGAAACCACCGACCGAGGCGCCGCTCCGTCCCCCCTCTGCGGACTAGAAGAATCCATGCGGGAAATGGTGTTCTGCTGCGGTATTGAAGGCAGTGAGGCAGACCACGCCGACGCCTTTGAGGCAGAGGTGCTGGCCTGCATCGAGCGGGTCGCAGCGGAGGGCATCAGCGAAGAAAAGGTCGACGCCATCCTGCGGCAAATAGAGCTACATCAACGTGAAGTGAGTGGCGACGGTATGCCCTACGGGCTCAACCTGATGCTGAGAGCCCTTGGCGCGGCAACCCATTACGGTGACGCGGTTGCCGCACTCGATCTTGAGCCGGTGATCGCCACCTTGCGGGAGCGAGTGAAAGACAGTGGCTACCTGCCCGCCCTGATTCGCCGTCTGTTGCTTGATAACCCACATCGAGTGCAATTGGTGGTGGCGCCCGACGCGTCCCTGTCGACTAATCGAGACGCAGCCGAGGCAGAGCGCCTTGCCGCTATGAAGGACAACCTCAGCGGGGAGCACACGGCCGAGATCCTCGATTTGGCGGCGCGACTCCGAGAGCGGCAGGGCCAAAAAGACGATCCGGATATTCTGCCTCGCGTCGCGCTGTCAGACATCCCTGCAGAGACACCCTCGCCGGAACCAGTGATTGAATCGGGCGACTCTACGCACTATCGATACACCGCGGGCACCAATGGGCTCATCTATCAGCAGTGGGTGAGCCCGCTGCCAGCACTCACCGCCATCGAGCTCCAACATTTGTCGCTGGTGACCGCTCTCATGCCCGAAGTGGGCGTTGGCGAACTCACTTACCTCGAGACACAGGAGCGTCATTCAGCGACTGTGGGATCACTCAGTGCCGCTGTGAGCAGTCGCGCACACCGAGACAACGAACAAGCCAGCGACAGTTTTTTTGTGCTCTCATCCAAGGCACTGGCCGATCGCATGCAAGCCCAGCTGGAGTTGATGTCAGATACGCTGCACTCAGCGCGCTTCGACGAGCAATTGCGTATTCGTGATTTGGTGAGTCAAATGCGCGCGCGCCGCGATCAGAGCATCACGGGTAGCGGACACGCGTTGGCCATGACCGCAGCCTGCGCCGGGATGAGCCCGCTCGCTCAACAAGGTCACGAGCAAGGCGGACTGGCGGGTATCCGAAAGCTGCGCGCCCTCGACGATGTCCTCAAAGACGAAGGAGAGCTGGAAGCTTTCTCTCACTCACTGGGCGCCATCCATCAGAAACTGGCAACTGCGGGCGCACCGTTGCTTTGCACGGTGGCTGATGATCCCAATATTGTCTCCGCGAGCGAGGCATCATGCTCACGCGCGACGGCACTGTCGGCCGAAGCCGCTCAGGGCATCTCGCTTTCGCCTGTTCGCGAAGCGCGTCAGGAGATGTGGGTGACCAATACCCAGGTCAATTTCTGTGCCAGAGCCTACCCGACCGTACCATCGGGGCATGCGGATGCGCCGGCGCTGTCGGTACTGGCAGCATTCCTGCGCAATGGCTTTTTGCATCGCACTATCAGAGAACAAGGCGGCGCCTATGGTGGAGGCGCCAGCCACGACCCCAATATCGCCGCGTTTCGTTTCTTCTCTTATCGCGACCCACGGTTAGTCGAGACGCTAGAGGACTTTGACGCCTCCATCGCGTGGATGCTGGAAACACAGCACGAGCAGCTTGCGCTGGAAGAGGCAATACTCAGCGTGATGGGCAGCCTAGATAAGCCTGGCTCTCCGGCTGGCGAGGCGAAACGGGATTTTCATGAGCGACTGTTCGGTCGAACGACGGAACACCGCAAAATCCTGCGCGCAGGAATTGTCGGGACGACGATCGACGATCTGCGCCGAGTCGCAGAAACCTATTTGAAGCCTGAACTCGCCAGCACTGCGGTGATCACCCATTCTGGGGGCGCCGATATTATTGCCGAGCGACAACTCCCACTCACCCGGCAGGACCTTCTGTAAGGGTTAACGTCAGTCCATGGTGCTCTGCTGCCCAAGCGGTGACAAATTGCTCACGTGACCACCACTGAAAACCTTGCGATGGGTCAGCGAGGATCACTCGCTGACCCGCCAACCCGACCAGCACACTGAAATGCGCCCCGGTTGGAAGGTTCAGGTGCACTAGCGCGGGCGGCGCGATGTCTTGGAGCCTGCTCTTGCTGACCGCACGAAGTGTCGGCTGCCATCCCAGGGTCTCGGCCATCACCGCCAGTTGCAGCAGACTGAAACCCTCCCTTGCTACCCGGTTTGATTCAGCAGTTCCCTGCGGAAACATAGCAGCTAGAGCTGCCGGGTCTGCCAACTCTGGATGATAAAATGACAGCAGGGTTGCCAAGGCGGCTGGCCCGCAGTCAAAGGTCGACTGCTGCTTGATGAGAGTGACCGGCATCAGTCTGGGTGGTTGAGCGAGGCTATGGGAGCCACACATCGCCAAGCCAAGAAAAACAGCAACGCCCCCGGCAACAGACCGCGTTGCTGCTCTCAACTGACCCCGATCCGAGGGCCTCTCGACAGCGGCTAAGACTAAGACGGAGCCACCTGTTTTTTTGCGCGACGCTCTAGCCAAACAACCAAGACCGCGGCGCCACTAAAGTAAACCGTGAGCGCGACTCCCAAAGGGATCAGCGCGCCCGCCACCGCGCTGGCAGCCCCGACCAGCACCGCCCAGCCCATGAGCGCAGGCAGTATGGCGACACAAAAGTATCGATCCCGTGCTCGCGTGGTGGCATCCCGTGCGAGTTTACGGCGCAGTCTTTCAACGGCATCAGGCTGCGCAGCACTCGGATCTAAGCCCTCCGCTGTCACCGCGCCGGTTCTTTGTCTGCATAAAACGGCACATAGATACCCCAATAGAAAGAGGCCAGCGCGATATCTACCGCCGCCATGCCCAATACGTAGGGCAGTACTTTTCCTCTGACCTGAGCGGCTTCCATCGCAGAGACCGCCCTGCTGTGCTCATCCTGAAACGGTGCCTGCCCTACCTGCAGTGCCAATACTTCTGTCACAACGGGTGTCGGATGGGGTGCCGACGCCGCATAGCTGAGCTGAGAACCACTCAGTGCCAAGCCTCCTGCGATACAAATCCATTTGTTCATCTATTTACTCCTGATCACGTTGTTGAGGGTCACGTCGACTTTCGCCCGCACCGCACGTAAAGCCCTGACCGTTCATCCAGTGTGCCAACTGGACTATTGCCCGACCACGTCATGGACGAGCACAATCCCCCAGCGCACCGTTTGGGTCGCGAATGGACGGGAGAAGACTTAATGATGGTGAAGCGTGTGGCAGGGGCGATCGGTGCGGAACTCAAAGCCGTCAACCTGGCCGATGGTATCGACGCCGAACTCGCCGGCACCCTGCGTACCCTGCTCAATGAGCATGAAGTCCTGTTTCTTCGGGATCAGGCCATCGAGCCCGCCGCTCAGAAAGCACTGGCTGAGATCTTCGGGCCATTGCAAACCCACCCGGCGTACAACACCGTAGAGGGCCTGCCCGAGGTGATGATTTTGGAGAGCACCCGGGAGAACCCGTCAAAAATTGAGATCTGGCATTCGGATATGACATTTCGCCAGCACCCTCCCTCAGTCACGGTGCTGCGCGGCATCACGATTCCAGAAATTGGGGGCGACACCCTGTTTGCGAGCATGACCGCCGCTTACGAGGCACTGTCACCCGGCATGCAGCAGTACTTGGATGGCTTGGTTGCGGTGCACGACTTTAGCCACGGCTTTAAAGAGAGCCTAGCCGAACCCGGGGGCCGTGAACGTCTGGCAGACGCGGTTGCCGCCAACCCGCCAGTGCGTCACCCGGTAGTGCAAATCCACCCGGAAACCGGAAAAAAAGTGCTGTTCGTCAATGCCTTGTTCACCACTTCCATTGAGGGCCTGCCGCCTCTGGAGTCGGCTGAAGTACTGCAGTTTCTCTGGCGCCACGCCAGTCTGCCGGAGTTCACCTGCCGCTTTAACTGGCAACCGAACAGCATGGTGCTCTGGGATAACCGCAGCACCCAGCACAAGCCCGTGAACGATTTCTTTCCTGCAACGCGGCGCCTGCACCGCGTGGTGAGTGAAGGCGATCAGCCCTACTGATTGGCCTTGATGTCTGCCAGGTAGCGGTTCACTTCGCGCCGCACCAGAGGCGCGAACAGATACAGCATGAGCACGTTCGGCAAGGCAATTAAAAAGGTCATCGCATCGGAGAAGTCGAGTACTGCGCGAAGCTCGAGCATGCAGCCCAACGCGATAAAGGCGCAAAAGATCATCTGGAAAACAATGCTCTTCACTCTCCCTTCGCCCAACAGATAGGTCCAACCCTTGAGACCGTAGTAAGACCAGGCCAACGCACTCGAGAAAGCGAAGAGCAGCGCCGCCACCGCGATCACGTAGGGCGCCCAAGCAAAGTGCCAGGCAAACGCTGCGGAGGTGAGCTCAATTCCCGCAAGCCCTGACCCCATTAGGCCCTGGGGGATAGCGGTGGTCAGTATCACCAGTGAGCTCAGTGAGCACACGATCACCGTGTCAATGAAAGGCTCCAATAGCGCTGTGATGCCTTCAGAGGCCGGCTGCTCAGTCTTGACCGCGGAGTGCGCAATCGACGCTGAGCCAATACCGGCTTCGTTGGAAAACAGCGCCCGCTGAAAGCCGATCACCATGGCGCCCAGAATGCCACCCGATGCCGCCTGTCCGGTAAAAGCCTCCGAGACGACCAAAGCCAGCGCGGCGGGCAGGTGTTCTGCGCTGAGGCCGATCACTACCACCGCAGCAATGACGTAGATGAGACCCATCACCGGCACCAGCACCGCCGCCACCTGCGCGATAGACCGAATGCCGCCAATAATCACCGCGGCAATCACCGCCGCCAGCGCTAGACCGAATAGCCAGCCACGGTCGGCAAAAAAAGAGGTCTCGCCGCCGGTGATCACCACGAACTGCGCAAAGGCCTGATTGGACTGAAACATATTGCCAATGCCCAAACAGCCAATGACCAATGCCAATGCATAGAAGGTGCCAAAGCCTTTGCCGATGCCTGGCCAACCTCGCTCCCGGAAATAGGCCTCCATATAAAACATCGGTCCACCGGACACCGAGCCGTCGGCGTTATAGCGCCGGTACTTAACGCCCAGCGTGCACTCCACCAGCTTGGTCGACATCGACAAAAGCCCAGCCATGAACAGCCAAAACGCCGCACCCGGACCACCGAGGGAGATCGCCACGGCCACCCCGCCAATGTTGCCCACGCCGACCGTGCCAGACACCGCTGTCGCAACCGCCTTGAAGTGACTGATCTCACCGCGGGCATCAGGATCCGCGAAATCTCCGCGGGCGTGGCGAATCGCGAGCCACAGCGCTCGCACATTGATTAGCCGCAAGTAAAATGTGAAAAACAAGCCGGCCACCGCCGTCCAGATCACAATAAGCGGCACGTCGGTGCCAGCAATAGGTACCGTATAGAACACAAAGGACGATAACGCTTCTGCGATGGGGCCGAGTTGCGCCTCCACCCACTGGTCGGGAGACAGGCTCACCCCCACTGCACCGTGTGGCGCAGTACTTTTTGGTAACCGTTGAAGCTGGGCACCTCGTCGAGCAGACCCTTTTCCTTCAACAACGCGCGAAAACCGGGCAAGCGATAACAGGGCACACCGGGCAAGAGGTGATGCTCGAGGTGGTAGTTGACGAAGTGCGGGGCTACCAGAAAGCGCTGCCAACCCGGCGCTTCAACCGTCCGGGTATTGAAACGGGGGTCGGGGTTGTCCGCATCGGGCACTGCGGCGTGTTCTGCTACCTGCCTGAGTCGCGCCACCAGCATGTAAGACGTCATCAGGCTCGCAAACCAAAGCCACCATGTCCAGCCAATGCCCAGCAGCATCAAGATGGCGGCCAGCGCCGCCTGCACGCACACCTGCTTGAGCAATAAAGATTTGCCATCGGAACTGCGGCCACCGAAGTGAACCAATCCGCCGCGCAGGATGCCGGCGATCAATTTGAAGCCTGTTTGCCCCGTGAGATCCCGCAACACCTTCCGCCGGAAACTTTTGCCATCGACAGGGTACGCCCGGTAATTGGGGAGGTCGGGGTCATCGGGTGTCCCGGCGAGGCGGTGGTGATCGAGATGCCCGGTGGCATAGGCAGTCAGATCATTCAGCGTGGGCAGCGCACACAGCCACTGCCCCACCCACTGATTCAACACGCGGCTGGCGAACAGGGTGTTGTGACCGGCCTCGTGCATGAGTACGGACAACCCCAGCTGGCGCCCCGCCAACAGTGCCCAGACCAACAAGATCGTTACCGGATGTGGCAAAGCGGCCGCAAGTAGCAGCAACCCAATCGTCAGTGCCCAAGTAGAGAGCACCAGCCACCACGCCCACAGATCGCTGCGGCTGAGGACCTGCTCTCGCTCAGCCGGGGTCAGATAATCATTGATCTTTAGCATGCCCACCTCTTCATGGACCAATTATCAGTGATTTGCACGTTACCGCAAACGGGGCGCTTGCACGGCGTTGCAACCACTTAAAGCGCTGGACCTAGTCATGGCATGACATGTGCTTATGGGCCAGCGCGGCCACAGCGCGTTTAGAAAGGAAAAACGCGCGGCAACAGCGCCAGCACCACAATCGAATACGAAAGCGATACCAACCAGCCAAAGCGCAGGTAATCCGCACGGGTGTAGCCGCCGAGGTTCTGCACCATCAGGTTAGTGGTGTAGCCATA
>JBELDB010000049.1:0-11838 GCA_042094525.1 Congregibacter sp.
ATTTATCACGCCGTCCCAGTCGGCGGCTCAGACTGAGCAATCCTGATGCCGCATCAGTTAGGCCGCACCGAAATCCTCGGTGCTGCCTTCTGGTGCGGACTCTATTCATAGCAATGTAAAAGAAGGAGAGATGAGATGCGGGTTTTTCTTCTCAGCTTGATGATCGTCGCCGTAGGCGCCCAGGCCCAAGAGTACGAGGCGCGAGCGGAGTTTATGTATTGCAATCTCAATGACGGCAAAACCATTCAAGACGTCATTGAGCAGTCACAGCAGTACGGTGAGTTCTCTAAAGATGCTGGCTCGCAATATTTGCAGGTGATGCTGACCCCCATGCACGCCGGGGTAAACAACCCCTACGACTATGTGATTTGGGGGCAGTGGCCTAATGGTCAGGCGATGTACAACGAGTGGGGTAGCTATACCAATGACTACTGGGCCTGGATGGCCGAGCAAGACGAGCCAATGGAGCCTGCTGGCACTTGCGTAGGTATGATCGCCATGTTCAATGCGGCAACCGCGCACAGTCGCATTCCATGGGAAGAGCGTGATACCTGGCAGCCTCACCAGTGGGCCGACTGCAAGCTGAACGAGGGCGTAACCCTTGAGCAGGTGATGGAGACGCAGGCCCGTCATGGTGAGCTCATGAAGGCCGCGGGTTTTGAGGGCTGGGGCACGCATGTATTCACGCCGTACCTTGGGTTTGAGCCTGATTGGCAGTACGACTACGTACAGATGAATCATTGGTATACCTTTGAGCATCGCGGCAAAACCGCTGACTCGTGGATGGCGTTCTTGGAAGAGCATCCCGAAGTGCTGGAGGAATCCCAGGCGCTTTCGAGCTGCGAGCGGCACAGAAGCTTCGCTGGACAAATGATCTTTAACAACGTGGACTGAAGTCACACGTCGCTTGTCCATCGTCTTCAAGGCAATGGCAGCAGAGGGGCTGGTCGTCATGATCAGCCCTTTTTTATTAACTTGCTTTATGGGCTGATGGCGGGCAACTTGCAGTGCACGAGTGGCGTGCAGTGGAGAATCGTATGTGGACGAAATTGTCGATAGGCCTGTTTGCAGGGTGGTTTGCCTCGTCGGTTGTAGCCAGTGACTGCGCACCATCGGAGTGGGGCCCAGACGACCAGATCGGTTCGGCTAACCGCATTACGCCGGAGCGCACCGTTGCGGCCGCGCGGTTAGTAAAGCAGGGTGCAAGTCACCCACTGGGCATCGTGATTGAGCCTAGTATGCCGGCTTATCCACCGCGTACGACGGCGCTTCAGGTTGTTCAGCCCGATCTGCATTTCCGTTCCGAGGGGTCGCACAAATATGGTTGGCCAGTCAGCTCAAATGATGATTTGGTGCAGATGTGGCTCGGTACAGGCCCGCAGATCGATGGTCTGGGCCACCTGGGCGAAGATGGTGAGTTTTATAATTGTCATCGCGGTGAGGACATCTCACCCATCACGGGGCTTACCAAGCTGGATATCAGCCAGATCCCGCCTTTGGTGGCGCGAGGTGTGTTGATTGATCTGGCTTCTCACTTTGACGTTGAACACCTCTCTGGGGGGCAGCCAGTCAGCGAGGGCGACATACAGGCGGCCATGAAAGCGCAGGGCGTTACCGTTGGTGAGGGGGATGTAGTGCTGTTTCACACGGGTTGGACGGATGCGAAGTTATCCTCAGCGCCGGATGAGTGGAACTCCACTATTCCGGGGATCACGAATGACGCAGCCCGATATTTGGCGTCATTGAAGCCCGTTGCAGTGGGCGCCGACACTTGGGGCCTGGGTGCGGTGCCGCCCGCGCCGGGAGATAAGATATTTTACGACCACGCCATCTTACTGAAACAGAGTGGCATCTATATTCTGGAGACCATGAACACCGGCCGTCTTGCGAGAGAGGGCGTTTCTGAATTTATGTTCGTGTTGGGGCAGGCCCGCTTAAAGGGTGCTGTTCAGATGATTATTAATCCTGTGGCAATGTGGTGAGTGAGGGCCGACCTGCTTGTCTGTGCTACCCCCATTTCACCTCGCTATACCGGTACATGACTTAGGCGCTGCGGCACAGTTTTATGAGGAGGCACTTGGCTGTGCCAGAGGGCGCAGCGCTGCTAACTGGGTAGATTTTGATTTTTTCGGGCATCAGCTTGTACTGCATGCTGTTACTGACCCGAGCTGGAAAGCAGCTGCTAACCCGGTAGACGGTGAGTCGATACCCGTACCCCACTTTGGCCTGGTTTTAAGCTGGGCTGATCATGCCCAGCTTTCTGAGCGGTTGGCCTCCGACGGCGTGGATTTTGTTATCCAGCCGACCACGCGTTTCGAGGGCAAGGTAGGAGAGCAGCGTACGTTTTTTCTCCGGGACCCTTGTGATAATTTTCTGGAATTCAAAGCTTTTAGAGATCCAGAAGCATTGTTTGCAACGGGCATTGATAGTGATGAGTAATAGTCGCCGCGGAGTACCGCTACAACAGGCAAAATCAGAGGGTCTTCGCTTCTCAAGAGCCGCGCAGTTTTTGGTGTCGGCGGTGTGCATGCTGGTGCTAATTAATGGCTGCGCAACCTCCACCCGGGTCAGCTTGTACAAGAGCGTTGAGTCCGATGGCGCGCTCGTCAATGATGGCGCTCTCTGGATGGGTACCCGGTCCGCCGCTGTGCAGAGCGCTGAGCAATACCAGCAGCTGTTTTCAACTTTAGAAAACGCTTTTCGGCAAGCGGGTTTCGATTTGGTTGAGGACAAGAGTGAAGCGCGTTACCAGGCCTATTTTTGGTTTGGTAAGCGGAGAGAGCGGCGGGAGCAGTTCTCCAATGTCACCGATGGTATGAACATCACCACCGAATACACGTGGGCGATGACGCTGGAGATATTATCCAAGGAAGAGTGGGGGTTGGGTGAGCGATACAGTGCCGAGGTTGAAATGGCGATATGGTGTCCGTCCATTGATAGCGTGGTTGTTCACCTCGCCGATCAATTAGTCGCTGACTTTCCTGCTGCTAATTCATATGAGGACCTAGAGTTGGTCCAGATCTTCCCGAGCGACTGCTAGTTCGTGACGATTGGTACGTCGCATTGTTCAATAGCGATACAGGGAGTGTGTGAGTTGAGTTCTAACAATGAATCTTGATGCCATCAGCAATATGCTGGAGATGCAGCACCGCATGAATACACGTGTTCACGAACACTGGATAGAACAAGGTTTCGAGTGGTACCGCGCTGTCTGGATCGAGTGCGGCGAGCTTATGGATCACGTGGGATACAAATGGTGGAAGAAACAAGTGCCGGATATGGAGCAGGTGCGGCTCGAGGTGGTCGATATTTGGCACTTTGGGATGTCGGCCTTGTTTGAGCCCGATGTCGGTATTGATCAGCTCGCGCAAGACATTGCCTCGGCATGGGTCGATCAGGACGCGAGTGGCGCTGATGCAGAGATTGATATTGCCCGAGTCCACTTAGCAACCGAATCACTCGCTCAAGATGCTTTGGCGTCAAAGAGCTTCTCCGTCTCACTTTTTGCCGAGCTCATGCACGCCTGCTCATTGTCACCTGAGCAGTTATATCGCCACTATGTGGGTAAGAACGTGCTCAACTTTTTCCGCCAGGATCACGGTTATCAGGATGGCACATACATCAAAGAGTGGCGGGGGCGTGAGGATAATGAGCACTTATCGGAACTGCTTGAGTCGCTGGATGCAGGCGCTGCCGAGTTCCCCGAGGCGGTATATGAGGCGCTTGCGAGTCGGTACGCCGATGCGATATGAGCGAATTTAAAGACCACTTTTTTCAGGCGCAGGATGGCCTCACCTTATACAGCCGTGACTATGCTGGCCCCCATGAAAACGCGCCTACAGTGGTGTGCCTGCATGGCTTGACGCGCAACAGCAAAGACTTTCAGGATCTTGCGCCTGCGCTGACTGATCAGTTTAGGGTGCTGGTGCCGGAGCAGCGCGGTCGAGGCCGATCAGATTGGGATCACGATGTGTCGCGTTACGCGCTACTGCAGTACGTCCAGGACATGCACGACCTGCTGAAAGATTTACAGATAGAGCGCCTATCGGTAGTGGGGACCTCAATGGGGGGCTTGATGACCTTTGCGCTCAATGCATTGCATCCAGGGTGGATTACCCGGGCGGTGATTAACGATATCGGGCCTGAAATTGCAGACGTAGGGTTGAATCGTATCAAGTCGTACGTGGGTGTGGCGGGCCCCTTCGCGGACTGGAAAGAGGCCACCGCCTATCTGAAGTCGGTCAGTACTGAGATCTTCCCGAAGTGGAGCGATTCGGAATGGGCAGATTTCGCGCGGCAGTGTTATGTGGAGCGCGACGGCAAGGTGGTCATCGATTATGACCCCCGAATTGCTGAACCACTGACGACCGAGAGTAACGATACTGAAGCCGAAACGCTCTGGTCATTATTTACTGCTATGTCATCAGTGCCCACGCTACTTGTTCGCGGTGAACTTACGGATTTGCTGACAGAGAGCTGTGTGGCGAAAATGGGTGACATTCACCCTGAAATGGCAGTGCTATCCGTGCCTCATGTCGGTCACGCCCCGATGTTGAATGAGCCAGGGGTCACCGAGGCGATACGCCATTTTTTAATTTCTTGAGTACCGCGGCGTCAGCGGAGAGCGCGGTCCCCAGATGCTAACGCTTCAGTGCCCCGCCTTCATATTGCCTAAATAGTCGAGCTTGCCCAGTGGCGTTCCCAGCTGTCGCAGCACGGTGTAGGTTGTGGTGGCATGAAAGTACAGATTGGGCTTCGAAAACGTCGCCAAAAAATTATCTGTCGTGAAGGGAATTTCCATTTTTCCAAAGCGAAAGTACATGTTCTGGCCGGACAGTGGATCAATCGACTCTGGCGTCTCTTTTTGGAGCGCGGCCAGCCCCTCGTCTATCAGGCCACAGAGTCCCGCGTAGTCGATCCCCGGCTTTGAGGGCGGCGGATTGAACTCGCCCGCGCGCATTCCCTGTATTGCACCGAAGGAGTGATGCCATACAGAGATCACCTGGAAGCTGAAAGGATTCATGGTCTCGTGTAGACGATAGTCAACAATATCGCTGAGCGGCATGTCGTTTGCCTCGGCGTGCTCTCGACCCGCCTTCAAAACGTTAGACGTACTCTGGAGAATTTGCTCGTAGCACATGATGCTGGCGTCATAAAAAGAGAGTTGCATGGGGCGATATCCTTTATTCAGGTTCTAAAAATAGGCGTAGCGGGCAGGTCGGTGTGAGTAACATCGGACAGGTATTGATCAATACTCTTCACCAGGGCGAAGTCACGTTCAGTAACGCCGTCGGCGTCATGGCTTGAGAGTCTGATTTGTACCGTGTTGTAAACGTTGTACCAATTGGGGTGGTGGTCTTGCGCTTCAGCACAGTAGGCCACGTGATTCATAAACAGCCAGGCGGCTTGGAAGTCAGCAAACTGGATGTCTCTGGCCAGCCAGGGCTCTTCCAGTCGCCAGCCTGGATGTGGAATGAGTCGTTCTCGTATTTGTTCTGAGGTCAGGGCGGTCATGCGATTTTTTTAGTCAGGACCACGCCCGACTCCAGATGATGTGTATAGGGAAACTGGTCAAAAAATGCCAGATTCTGAATCTCGTGTGTCGAGGAGAGTGTAGCGAGGTTATGGCTGAGCGTCTCGGGATTGCAGCTGATATAGAGCACCCGCTTAAATGTGCTCGCCAGCTTTAGGGTGGTCTCATCGAGGCCCGCTCTGGGCGGATCCACGAGCAGGGTGTCGAACTGGTACTGCGCCAGTGGCTGCTTCAGGTCGGCGAGCCTTCGGAACACGCGTTCCTGCGCCATGGCAGCGGTCATTTCCTCTGCGGACAGGCGAGCCAGTTCAATATTGTCGGTTTGATTGGTCTCGGCATTCAAGCGCGCGGCTGCGGTGGCCGGCTTGCTGAGCTCTGTGGCCAGCACGTGACGAAATCTTTGTGAGAGCGGTAGCGTGAAATTACCGATGCCGCAATAGAGCTCCAGCAGATCAGTGTCGGTCGCGCCGCAGTGCTCGAGTAGCCAACCCATCATTCTTTGATTGATATAGCCATTGGGTTGCGTAAAGCACTGCTCAGGTTGGCGATAACGATACTCTCGGTTATCGACTTCAATCAGCTCCTCAACCCAGTCGGTATCCAGTACGAGCTTTTGCTTACGACTTCTCCCAATCATCTTGCAGGAGAGTGTCTCGGACAGCGTATGAGCGGCTGACTGCCAAATATCATCGAGCGGGCGGTGATATATCAGGGTGATCAAAAGTTCTCCGCTGAGCGTCGACAGAAACTCCACCTGAAACAGCTTGCGGCGCAGCTCAGGGGAGGCCTGCAGGATCTCGCGTAAAGGCTGCATAGCTTCTGTGATGCGAGGGCCAGCAATAGGAAACTCGTGAATGACTTGCGGGGTGTGTGGTTCTCCGGGTGGAAACATCACGTAGTGCAGGTCGTCGCCTTGGTGCCAAATTCGAAACTCAGCCCTGAGTCGATACCCACTGGCGACGGAGGGGTGATGCTGTGGCGTCGGCGGAGAGAGAGGGGCCAGCCGTTCAAACGCTCGAGCGGCTTTCTCGTGAAAAAGAGACTCGCACCGATCAGGTTGATAATCGAGGGGTTGCACAGCGATTACAGGCAGTTCTTGGGTTTGGGTAGGCCGGCGATGCGACTGCCCACGCGGGCGGGCGAGCCCGGGAACAGTCCCATCAGATACAGGCTGTTGCCTTTATCGGCTCCGAGTTGCTGCTTTGTATAGTTCACGAGCGCGCGATTGGCCGGCGAGTCGCCGAAGGCCTGAAAGTATTCACGGAGCAGGGACAGCACCTCCCAGTGGGCGTCGGTAAGCTCGATGCCTTCCTGTTTCGCAAACGCCTGCGCGATATCGGGTGACCACATCTCAGATCGACCCAGAAAGCCGTTATCGTCACACAGTGCTGTGAGGCTGGTGTCACCGGTCATGGTTTATGCCCAGCTCATGCTGTGGGGGTAGTGGCTGACTAACTCAAGCCAGCTAGCAGTATCGATCAGGCTGATGTCATCGCTGCCGGCGCGATGCGAGCCAGATTCATCCAGTAGCATCACCTTGCAGGGCAGGGTAGATAAAGACTCGCTCGTACACTCGAGCACGCTAGCATCCATCACCAGTAGCGTGTCATCGGCGTTCACGAGGCGTAGGCAGTCCTGCAGTTGCTGCTGGCCGAAAAGCAGATGCAGGACCATCAGTAATTCACCACGATGTCTGAAGCCGCGGCGGCCGCTGACCACTCCTGCTGCGTCATGGGCATCACCGTCAGGTCGTCACGAAATAAAATGGCTTTATCATGCGGCGCCACCGCGTACACCCGATCGATGTCGTAGTAGGGGAGTGATCCTAGCAGTCGATGCAGCGATTCATGGAGGCCAGATTCAGGATGCAAAAGCTCGAGACCTTCCCCAGTGAAGGCAAGGGTTACATTTTGCCCAAACGCCCCGGCGGCTAATGCGAGGTCAGTACCCGCGCGTAACGCAGTCGCCGAACGCGCTTCCCCAGAGAGTGTAATGAGCCAGCGCTGACTATTGGAGTTGGGTGCGAGATCAGACAAAAGACACCACGCGATCTGATCTGACGGCGGCTTCAACCAGCGCCCCCAGCCCGCCTATTTTAAAGGGGCTCCCGGCATTAATCGCATGCTCTTCGGCAGCCTGGCTGCAAAGGAGCAGCTCCGCTTGGGTGTCATCTGCGATCTGCTGCCATGCCATCACTTGCTCGGGCTGGGTTGCAGCAAGAACGCCTTCGCTTTGGAAAAAGCACTGCCGGATCGTATGGCCTTGCGCTCTGGCTGTCTGGATAAATCGACGTGCTATTGCGAGCCGGTGCTGATTATCCGGGCAGGTTCGAATGATTAGCGAGATTTGCATGGCCTGAATACGAAAAACCCCGGCGAGGCCGGGGCTTTACCGTGCGTTTCTCCGACCTCAGTCGTCACCGCCGGTGAAGACGGCGATGAGATGGAGAAGGTGGATGAAAATATTGAAAATATTCAAGTACAGCCCCACCGTGGCGCGGATGTAGTTAGTCTCGCCGCCGTGAATGATGCGGCTCGTATCAAACAAAATCAGCCCCGCCATGATCATGACGACCACTGCAGAGAGCGTTAACGACAGAGCGGGAATCGCCAGGAAAAAGTTGGCAATCATTGCCACGATGGCAACGACCAAACCGACCATTAGGAAGCCGCCCAGGTACGAGAAGTCTTTCTTGGTATTCAGGGCGTAAGCCGATAACGAGAAGAATACCAATGCCGTGCCGCCTAGCGCCTGGAGCACGATGGTGGGGCCGTTTTCAAGTGCAAGATACATCGACAGCATGGGTCCGATCGATGCTCCCCACACGCCGGTGAAGGCGAAGATAGCGGGCAACCCCTTTGCTGAATCAGCCATCTTGTGTACGACAAAAAGCAAGACAAAGCCCACGATAATCAGTGGCAGCGCCATGGCTTGTGGCATGTTCATCACTACCGCGAGCGTAGCTGTCAGTGCGCTAAACGCTAGCGTCAGACCTAACAGCCAGTAGGTGTTGCTCAGTACTTTATTGGTGCTGGCGATACTGGCGGCGGGATCCATCGTTGCCGCGGCGGAAAAGACCGGTTTGTCACTCATTGGGAATGTCCTCTGAATTCCGTGTAGTCGTCATAATAGGGGCAGATGTCGGCGAATCCAAGTCTGTGCCCGCAGGGCGGTAACGGTCAGGGGTTGGCACTGAAGACGACCGAGACTGATGCAGATACGGATAATTGGCCGGGTTCGTACCGGGGCGCCATCTCTGCAGACATGGCGACGGCCCCTCTGTTTGCTGCTCTGAATAAGGGGGGGTTGCGTCCGCTGGTTGAGATGTTGTCTGGCGTTCCGAGTGTGAGTCCGGCGGCCTCTGCGAGTGCACTGGCATCGGCTTTGGCGGAGGCAAATGCCCGCGCCAAGGCTCGAGCACGTGCTCCAGCAGTTTTAGAGCTGCCGTAGACGGGCGTGCTGACATTGGTGGCGCCCTCGCGGGACAGCAACTGCAGTGCGTCGCCGACAGAGTCTAGTTCGAGCAGTCGAAATGACAGTTCTCTGGTTGCTTCGTAGCCTTGAAACTCCTGAGTTTCGGTCGCTGGGCTCCAACTATAGCGAGGCTGTATCCGCAACTGTCCAGCGTCCAGTGTGGTTTCCTCAATCGGGAGGCTATCAATGCCGTCAAGGAGCCGATTCATCACGCCGTCAACTATGGCCTGGGCCTCGCCAGCTGTCTTCGCAGTATGACTGACTGAAGCGCTCAGCGTTGCGTATTCGGGATCGATTTCGACGCTGCCTTTGCCCTCAACTGATATCGTTTGGGCGTTCGCTGTTAGTGCGAAAAACGAGGCCGCGATGGCCATAGGCATCCATAGAATCCATGTTTTCATTTGCTCACCTCTGCGCTGTTTCGGTTGGCATGCTCTTGAGATAGGGCAGGGGCGTTCCGAGTTCCCTTTATGGTACTACGTCACACGCTCGTTCTGAGTCATATCGCTGTGCGCCTGAGCAGGGGCTATAGGCGCATTTCATTATCGCAGCACTTGCCGTAGTCTCTGGCTCCCTTGGTATCTTTTTAATGAGGAGAGCGTAATGAGTTTTGTAGTAGTCGCTAAATTTCCCTGCAAGCCCGGCCAGGTTGAGGCCATGGGTGACCTGTTCCGCGCCGCACTGTCAGACACCCGGGATTTTTCCGGCTGTGAGCGTATCGATGTGGTGCTGAATGAGCAGTCGGCCACCTATCTTCTGGTCGAATACTGGGATCAGGAGTCGTCCTACGATACCTACCTGCAGTGGCGCACCGATACAGGGATTGCAGAGGTTATTGAGCCACACATTGAAGGAGGCTGGGAGGGTATTCTCGCTTCCGTGGATCGGCTCGGCGTGATGCAAGATCTGTAATTAAATCAATAATATAAATGTTTTTATAGAAGTAAATTACTATGATTTCAAAGTCGTTGACTCTGCCCTGCGGGGCGGAGATCCCCAATCGCCTGTGTAAAGCCGCCATGACCGAGGGCCTCGCCAGCCCCGCGGGGCAGCCCACGGCTGCGCTGAACAAGCTCTACGGATTGTGGAGCGACGGGGGTGCCGGCCTCTTGCTCTCCGGTAACGTGCAGATCGATGGTGATCACTTGGAGCGGCCGGGCAATGTGATTGTTGCCGACGAGCCTTCAGCCGCGATGCAAGCTGCCCTCGAGTCTTGGGCGGCCGCCGGAACCCGCGGCGGTAATCATTTTTGGGCGCAAATTAGCCATGCGGGTCGGCAGTGCCAAAAAATTGTGAACCCGCATCCAAAGGCCCCTTCTGCCGTCAAGCTAGGGCTGCCCGGTGGTCAATTTGGCCAGCCTGATCCGATGACAGCAGCGGATATCGAGGAGGTCATCGCCGGATTTGCGCGTTGCGCCAAGGTGCTCGTCGACGCGGGATTTACTGGCGTTCAGTTACACGCGGCTCACGGTTATCTACTGTCGCAATTTTTGAGCCCGCGCAGTAATCAACGAGAGGATGAGTGGGGAGGTTCGCTCGAGAACCGGGCGCGACTGCTGCTGTCCTGCGTGGCGAGGGTCCGAACCGCTGTCGGACCAGCCGTGCCGGTGTCGGTCAAACTGAACAGTGCCGATTTCCAGCGTGGTGGTTTTGATTTTAACGAGAGCCTGCAGGTTGCAAAGTGGTTGGAAGAGGCCAGTGTGGACCTTATTGAGATTTCGGGCGGTACCTATGAGCAGCCGCGATTACTCAACCTTGAGGGCATGGAGCCAGTGGAGGAGCAGTCGGTGGCAGCCTCGACGCGCGCGCGTGAGGCGTATTTTGTGGATTTTGCAGAGGCCATGCGTAAGGAGATTAATATCCCACTGATGGTGACAGGCGGGCTGCGACGATTAGACGCGATGACTGCCGCTTTGGAAACTGGTTGCGCCGATATGATCGGCATTGGCCGCCCTATGTGTGTTGTGACCGATGCTCCGGCGCAGCTACTGAGCGGTGTGAGCGAGCTACCTCGTTTTGAAGACACGCTCTCGCTGCTTCCAAGGGCGCTGAAGTTTTTGAATGGGTTCAAGTTGGTTCGGACGGTTGGCGCTTTCGCCACCCAGTATTGGTTTTATGAGCAAATATCGGCGTTGGGCCACAATGGCACTACGCAGGTCGACATGGGTGTTATGGCGGCTACCAAAGCGCAAACCAAGGCGGCCAATCTGTGGCTCGAGCAACGTAAGGCGCTGGTCGGAGATTCACCCCGTGGGGCTGTGTGACCTGCTACAGCTGGGCGTTCTTTTTACCTATCAGTTCGCATGCGCTGCCAATGACTATTAGCGTTTCACGAACCCTGTTGCCGATATTGGCGCTCTGCTGCGGCGCAACCATCTCAATGGCGCAGCCAGTCTCCCGCGAGAGCCTCGCTCATGCAGAGATGCTTCGCACTCAGGCGATGGCGGGTAGCAATGCGATGGCCATTGTGACGTCGCTGACCACCGAGGTGGGCCCGCGTTTGGCAGGTAGTGAAGCGGAGGCGCGCGCCCGTGTTTGGGCTGTTAATACCCTCACTGAAAAAGGGTTCGCCAATGTCCGTAACGAACCCTTTGAAATGGACGCATGGGAGCGACACGAGGAGGGCGCTGAGATTTTGGCGCCGTATCCCCAGCCTCTCGCAGTGACTGCCCTGGGCGGCTCGGTCCCAACTGACGAAAATGGCTTGAGCGCGGAGGTCGCGTTATTTGAGACCCTTGAGGATTTAAAGCGAGCGCCAGAGGGTAGCCTCACGGGTCGCATTGCCTATGTAGGGCATGCGATGCAACGCACGCAGGATGGCTCGTCCTATG
>JBELDB010000050.1:0-11833 GCA_042094525.1 Congregibacter sp.
AAGACTGGCCTGATATGGCCTCAACCAGATAGCCACACACGTCAGTACTCAGTGAGTAGCTCCATCGTGCGCCTGGCTCGTAGAGCAGTGGCACCTGTGCGAGTTTTTCAACAAACTCCTGAAGGGTGTCCGTGCCGGCTCTTGAGATGCCTGCTGCGGCATAAGCCGGGTCTACGGGTAGCTCCAGACCTGGCAGGAAGCCACCGTAGGTAAGGCCCGCCGTGTGACTAAGAAGGTGTTGGATGGTCATTGGAGTATTGGGTGGGCGCGTCACCATGGAGGCGCCTTCACCCTCCACCCATATACGATGTTGCCGCCAAGAAGGAATGAATTTGTACACAGGGTCAGTCAATTGGAACCGTCCCTCTTCCAGTAGCATCATGAGTGCGATGGAGGTGACAGGTTTGGACATGGAGTAGATGCGGAAGATGGTGTCGTCGCGCATCGCTTTGTCCCGTTCAAGATCCATGAGACCCGCTGAGGTGTCGTGAGCCACCTTGCCTTTGCGAACAACCCTCAGGTTGAAACCAGATATTTTTTTAGGCTCGACATAGCGATCGATCAGGTGGTGATCAAGCTTGCTGAGTTTGGCAGGACAAAAGCCGACCGCTGTCGGATCAACTTCCATAAGGTTGAATGCTCGAGGCGTCAAATAGATGGTAATTATGTCCTCAAATGTGTGCGCTGTCGCGATACGCGCTGGCTTGGAAACGGTGCGCTACGATTCGTGGTCTCTCTGAAAAACCGTCTCGCGATTTCTTTTGACAGGACTGTGCCTCGCCTGATGTCCGATCTGGATGAACAGTGCGTATTGACCGAGGCGCTGAGACCTCGGGTCACCCATCGGGGAAATGCGGATTCACCACCTTCGACCGCAATATTCGGTAGATGTCCTGAAACCCCTCTCCATGAGGTTTGCGGTACCTTTTTTGCAGCCATCGCGTATTGGGACCGTATCGGTACTGTACAAAGTGGCTGACTTCGTGAGCTATCGTGCCGGCGAGAACCAGTTCGGGGGTGATGGTTTTTCTGGATCCTATAACGGGGTCATTAGCGAAGGCGGGGTATTCCAATAGCGCCGAGGTGCCTTTGATGTAAGGCGAGATGTCGATAGTAACGCCCTTGGCGCAAGCCGAGGAGCGATGTCCGGCGCGTTTTACCGTCACCAAGACATCATTGCGCGCCTCAGCATAATCCACAGGCAGCTCGTAATCTTTGTGTGTGATCTCCCGCAAGCACCGCTTGACCCACTTGAGGGCAAGATCGCGATCTTTTGCGCTGACACCAATTCGCTGTATGACTTTCATAACACGATGCTAACTGATCGATCGCTAGGTTGTGCGTCGCCGCCTCCGGAATTGGGTCATCACCAAATCAAGCGATATCGCGGTCGCGGTATACACTCATATCTTTCAGGCAATATGGCGAGCGATAGCATGGCGGACTTCGACTACGACCCGATCCCTCTCGATCCCTCAGAAAGATTGGCGCCGACAGTGATATTGGATGCTGCTACTGCGTATCGAGACCAGCTGGCAACGCGACGCACGGTGCGGGATTTTTCTGACGAGCCGATCGATCGTGCCGTGATTGAGGCCTGCGTTCTCGCTGCAGGTTCAGCGCCGAGCGGCGCGAATCATCAGCCATGGCACTTTTCCTGTGTCAGTGATCCGGGCACTAAGCGTGCGATCCGCGAGGCGGCGGAGGCAGAAGAGCAGGCTTTTTATGGTGGTCGGGCGGGAGAGACATGGCTGAGTGATCTGAAAAAAATAGGCACTGATGCATCCAAGCCATTTTTGGAAACGGCGCCATGGTTGATTGCTGTATTTGCGGAGCGATACGGTATCGATGAGAAAGGTGCACGACAGAAGCACTACTACGTGCCGGAGTCGGTGGGAATTGCGACGGGGTTTTTGATCAACGCTTTTCATCAGCTGGGTATCGCTACGCTCACCCACACGCCAAATCCGATGAAATTCCTGAATCAGATTCTGGAGCGTCCTAGCAATGAGCGACCCTATGTGTTGCTTGTAGTCGGGCACCCGTCTCCGAACGCTATGGTGCCGCGCGCGGCCACCGTCAAAAAACCTTTGGATCAGATTGCCACTTTTATGTGAAGTAGCCGTGATCGCGGTCAATTTTCATGACTGAGATTTGGCGTGTAGCATGCCGTCATGGAGCAGGTAGACACAGTGGTTATTGGCGCAGGTCTCGCGGGCTTGTGTGCCGCTCGCGATCTGTTGGATGCCGGTCGACAGGTGGTGTTGCTGGAGGCGAGGGATCGAGTTGGAGGCAGAACCTACAGCGCATCTTTTGAGGCGGCTGGCCTGACTGTAGACCTGGGTGCGGAGTGGGTTGATCCCCATCATCATCAAGCAATGATGCAGGAACTGGCGCGCTACGCGATTAACCTAGAAGACAAAGTTTCTGAGGCGCCGTCGCAGGGTTTGGAGCCTGAGATAAGATCCCCGTCATGGCGCAGTATTGTGCGAATCTGCGACAGTATCGCTGAGCGGTTGAATCCACATCAGCCAAACTGGTATGAAGGTCTTAATGAATTCGACCAGCCTGTGACCGCGTTTTTAAAGTCGCATGATATTGATCTGAATGACTCAGCAACGCTATTTGCCCATGGGTTCGCGTTACAAGGTGCGCATCCCGGTGACTACAGCATGCTCAATCTGCTTCACGAGTTCGCCTCCTTTGGCGGTGTTGAGGCGGCCTTCGGCGCCGCAGAAAGTCGTGTTGCTGGGGGTGCCCAGTCACTGAGTATCGCGATCGCCAAAACCCTTGACCCGGTGCTGCGGCTGAATTGGCCGGTGACCCGGATCGCCACAACAGAGCAGGGTGTTGTTGTCGAGGGCGCCGCGGGCCAGCTTTTCGCGAGTCAGGTCATTGTTGCGCTGCCGCTCAATGTATTGAGGCACCTGAGTCTGAACATGCCATTGCCTTCTGAGGCCGCGCGTGTGATTTCCGAGGGTCACGTTGGCCGGGCCTCAAAAGGTTGGGTCGCGGCGACTCTGTCAGAGCCCTTGGAGTCTGTGGGCTGGCCGCACGCTGTTGAAGTGTACTCCCGACGCGGTTCTCGATCAGAAGCGATCTGCACTTTCGCCGTTGCCCAGCCGGATCACGACGAGGCATTAGCCGAAAGTTGGCGGACTTTGGTAACGCGCCACCCAGACACGGTGCTTCAAGAGCATCAGCTATCCCACGATTGGGTAGCGGATCCTTTTTCAAAGGGCTCTTGGTTGAGCAGTGCACCGGGTCAGATGCGTGGGTTACACGAACTGGCGGACATGCCGCCTCCCGTGCTCTTTGCCGGTGGTGACGTGTCTCGAGGTTGGTATGGTTGGATGGAAGGTGCCGTGACTTCCGGGAGGGATGTCGCTACTCGCTTATTGGCGTGCACTGACGATATTACAGCGCGACCGGCTACAGGTTAATTGGTTCCACGCTCCCGCTTTTGGCAAGCCCTATGCCTCAGAGGATGTGTTCAGATAACGCCGGCCGCGAAAGAATTGGCGTCACAGCAGATTGAAGAGCAGTCCACCGATCAGTGTGCCCAGTGAGTAGCCCAGTACGCCCACCAATACACCTGGCGTGATCTGATCGTGCCACCCCTTTGCGGCTGCCATCGCCGGCGCCGTCGTAGCACCGAGTACTGCGGCGTTGGATGCGGTCAGCAATTCCGGCAGTGTCAGCTTCAGCCAGCGTCCGATGACCAGCAGGCACAGTAAGTGGGTTATCAGCAAAATGCTCACCAAAGTGATCAGAATGGGCGCCACGCTGAGCATGGCGACGACATCCGCCCCTGCTGCGATCGAGGCAAAGAAAACGAATGACAATACAACGCCGAGCTCAAAGCCCCCAGCACACCAGACCCGTAATTTTGGCACCATCGTAGCGATGGCGAGGGTCAGTATGGTCAAGATCATGTAGCGGCCGCCGGCCAAGTTCGCCCAAGAACTGAGTGCATCACTGATGCTCACCAGCAGTGTGGCGACCGCCAATGCCGTGCAGAGCGAGGTGGGCGTGACCGGCACTGAATCGCCATCAGGCCCATTGCTGTTATGGGTGTCTTTTTTCGTTTGGGGGTGGTCACGAAAGCGCTTCGCTAGCCACTGTACGCCAGGTAACAGCCCCAAGACACTCAAAAAAATGGCGCTAAACAGATTGTCAGCGGCAGTGGCAGCCGAGAAAAAGGAAGCGTCGCCAGATAGCCCGGTCATCTCGCCCAGTGCAGCATAGTTTACCGATCCACCTATGTAGGTGGCGGCGAACAAACCGGCAATGGCGCTCTCCTTTTCTGCAGTAGGCATGTTCGCGTTCCCAGCCAGTGTGCTGAGATCGAGGATGGAGATGGCGAGTAGGACTCCGGCCACCGTGCCTGCCGAGGCAACCATAAAGGCCAGTGCGGTCCGCGATGCCTCACGCAGGAGCCGCCTGATATCCCCTTGCAGCAGGAAAAGAGGGATCAGCACGGGCACCAGGTAGGCAAAGACAAAGTCATAGGTGGGGGCTTGATGAGGGATAACGCCGACATTAGCTGCGACAATCGCCATCAAAATCACCAGCACCGTACCGGTGAGAAGCGACCCCAATCGGGTCTTCTGTAACCAGAAGGCGAGCGCGGCTAACCCCATCAGGGCAGCGAAAATTCCAAGGTGGTCGTCTGGACTCAACATCGGGTGGGGCGTCCTACTAATCTCAATATGATGCTACTGTAGCCGGGCGGGAAAAACACGATACACGGTTGTGCTTTCCCTGATTGAATCCTCGCAGGAGAGACAAAAATGGGAGAGCCATCTGGCGAACCGCCCAAGCAACTCAATGTGCTGGGTTTACCTATCGAGCTCTGCTGTCAGGACCCCGTCACGGGATTTTTCCGAGACGGGCATTGCCACACGGGGCCAATGGATCACGGCATACATACTGTGTGTGCTCAGATGACAGAGGAATTCCTCGCGTTCTCGGTATCAGCAGGCAATGATCTGGTCACGCCCATGCCGCAGTATGGTTTTCCCGGATTAAAGGACGGTGACCGGTGGTGTCTGTGTGCGATGCGCTGGCATCAGGCTCACGAGGCGGGAAAAGCGCCAAGACTTTACCTGCGAGCGACCCATCAAAAAACGCTTGAGATCGTCCCGCTCAATGTACTCAAACAGTTTGCGCTGGATCTCTCATAAGCGCTATGCCTAGTGCTCAGTTGGCGCTTTCACTTCCTGCGAGTGCCCGGCTCAGCCTGCCTTCAAGGGTCATCCCCACAAACATGGCCAGACAGAAGACCAGTGTCGACTCGTACCCATAGAGTAGGCTGACCAAGGCCGGTCCTGGACAGTAGCCCGACAGTCCCCAGCCAATGCCAAATAGCATGGCGCCACCGACTAAACGCCGGTCCAACAACTGCTGGCCAGGCAGGGAAAAAGCGGATGCCAGCAAGGGCGCTTCCCGTCGCATGACCCAAGGTGTCAGAGCCAAGGTCACGACAACGGCACCGCCCATGACAAATATCAGGTCGGGTACCCACGCCCCGGTGACGTTGAGAAACCCCAGCACTTTGGCCGGGTCTGACATCCCAGACAACGTCAGACCGAGTCCGAACAGTATTCCGGATATCAATGCGGGCCACGCCTTCATGCTCCACCCCGAATAAGGTTCTGCATCATGAATACGGTGACAACGCCCAGCGTCATGAAGGTAAGCGTGGCGGCCATTGATCGGGGTGAACGTCGACCCAGGCCACACACGCCGTGGCCGCTGGTGCACCCGCTGCCCATGCGCGTTCCAATCCCAACGAGTAATCCGCTGATGGCAATAAGCCACAGCGGTGCGGTTGATTCACTGGGTACTGGCTGCCCCAGCAGGGAATGCGTCATCAGACCGCCGAGCAACAGGCCAATCAGGAAAAGCCACCGCCAGCCTCGGTCTGGTCCAGCAATCGATCCCCAAGCAATGCCGCTAATGCCCGCGACGCGGCCGAGCGTAAGCAGTAACCAGATGGCTGAGAGCCCCAGGATAATGCCGCCAGTGAGGGGGAGCAGATAATTATTCATGACCCAGACGCTTCTTTCACAAAAGTGGAGTAGCTAATGATGATTGGCACTGGGATCTTAGCGCAAGCGATAAAAGCGAGCAGTGCCTGCTCACTCGCCGCAAATAAAGAGGTTGTGGCTTGGACAGATGCTGATGGAGAGGGTGGCGCGACACGCGCACCACCTGTCGGATGGAAAGAGGTTTACCAGCCCGCTGAGATCAGCGCCGCTTCCTGCTGTGGGCCTAGCGCCACATCAGTCGCAGTTTCGTCGATGAATCGCGCGACTTGCTCGGTATCACCCGCTCCAGCAGGTCGATATTGCGTCTCCTGTTCGAGGAACACTTCGCTGCCGACCACTTGATTTACCCATTCGCCATTATCGCGACACGCCACGCCGCGCCAGTGCGATGCGCTTTGAGCGAGCAGAAACTCTCGACACCACCGGCCGTCAGCTGCGGGGAACGTCAAAACTGATCGGAACTGTCGATCATCGCCCAATGCATCCCACCCCTCTGCACGCGAAGGAGCTTGCTCCAGCGCATGAGCCAGTCGAATATCCATCGCCATCGGGTTAAAAACGTCGGTTTGGTTCAGACTGACAACCAGCGCCACAGCGGTCGCAAAGGAGGCGGCGACTGCAACACTGGCCCGTCGCTGCCAGCGTCGGGCTGTGCCCAACATAGCAACATTTGTCGCTGCCACCATGGGTGCTAAATGTTCTGCTACCTGACTTTCTTGGCTGTAGACCTTTTTGATCAGAGCATCGTTCGCTTCCATTGCGGATAGGCGCGCTCGCAAGCCGGGTTCACTGCGCAGTCGGCCAACCAGTGCAATGGTACGCTCGGCATCCAGTTCGTTATCGACATACATTGACAACAGGTGGTCGTCATCCACCCGTGTACCGGCCATGTCTACTACGTTGTGACGATCGTCGCTCATCGTTATCACCCTAGTCCTGTCGGCCCTTCCCAAGTGGGCCGAAACGGATGCCGGAGGCTCAGGCCTCTCTTTCTGCACTCCACTCCAAATTTTCCGCCAGCGCTTTTCGTGCTCGAGCGACACGACTCATGATCGTACCGATCGGCACTTCTAACAGCGCCGCCGCTTCAGCGTAGGAACATCCTTCTACCGCCACCTGCACCAACGCGGCGCGTTGTTCAGGGGGCAGCCGTTCCATCGCGGCTGAGACTCGATCAAGCTGTACGGATTCATCTGTGTTGGCCGACGTGGTTCCGGCCCCCTCTACTGCGCTCTCAGATTGCGCGTAGCGGCTCCGCACATCTCTGGATCGAATCTCATCAATCCATAGATTCCGGCAGACCCGGTGGGACCACTTTGCAACGTGGGCGTCCGCCGGCATGCCTTTCTCGAGCAAGCGTTCCACCGTGATTTGCAATAAATCATCGGCGTCGGTGGGATCTGAAGTCAGCGACAGACAAAAACGCTTTAGCCGCGGTAGTTCCTCAATCAAATCCTGCCGTTGTTGGCTGGTAAGACTTGCCATATATAAGCCTGCTATCAGATTAACGTTTCAGAGTGGGACTTATTCCCAGACTCTGGACACATTTTTGCTACGAGGCACCGTACCGGCGCGACCCTGAAAGGGGTTAGACTCGCATCATGTCCACTCGTATTGGCACACTTCAAGCCAAATATTCCCCGATCAGCGCTATTTCACGGGCGCTGGTCACGTGTTTTCTGGCTTTTGCTCTCGTTATCTCCGCTTCGGCCCAGGAAGTAGAGGATCAGGTCTCAGAATTTGTTTCTGAGGCGACGGAAGAGAGAATCGAGCAAGCCATGGAAGATCTGCTCACTGATATCGAATCTCGTATCAGCGAAGATGCGCTGCGCATCCAGACGGATCATTGGCTGGTGATGGCCGAAGCCGATGTGTTTGAGCAGTTGGAGGAAGAGGGCTATCTGTTTGATCGCGTGAGTGAACTGGATGGTTTGGGATTTCTGCTCGCAGAGGTCGCAGCGCCCGCCAGTTTTGATTTATCCGCGACGCGAGCCGGGATCTATGAGGTGATCGGCGGCGACAGGGCTGATGTTGACCTTAACCATCTTTACACGGCGGGCGTACCGGATTCGTCAGATACTGATATCGCAGGGGTTGCACCCCGAGAGTTGCTAACGTTACCCACAGATTTGTCTGATCTCTCTTTGCGTATTGGCATTATAGACAGCAGTGTTGATAAGCAGCACAGCGCATTTTCTGAGGCTTCAATTACGACTCGACGTTTTGTCGAAAACGACAGGCCCCCGAATTTCCATGGCACAGCGATTGCGTCCATCATTGCGGGTAATGCCCCTTCAGCCTTGGGGCTGGCGCCGCGGGCTGAGCTTTTTGCAGCAGAGGTCTTCGATCAAACCGCGGAGCAAGGGGAATTCGCGAGCACAGTCAGCCTGATCAAAGCACTCAGCTGGCTAGTGACTCAGGAAGTTTCCGTTATCAACATCAGCTTGGCCGGCCCACCCAATCGCTTACTCGAGACGGCGCTGGCTCGGGTGCGGGAGCGCGGCGTCTTGGCCATCGCGGCTGCGGGAAATGGCGGGCCGATGGCGCAGCCCATGTATCCAGCCGCATATCCCGAGGTGGTCGCCGTCACGGCGACAGATAATCGCGGGCGTGCATTTCGTCTCGCCAATCGGGGCGAGTACGTGGACATCGCCGCACCAGGCGTGAACATTCGCCACGCTCAAGCAGGAGGCGGGTATGCGGCTTCCTCGGGGACCTCTTATGCCGTGCCGTTTGTCACGGTTGCGGCTGCCCGTTTGCTGCAGCTAAATGGCGAGCCTAACTTAATGTTGGACGCGCTCTACGCAAGTGCCGTCGATGTCGGCGCACCGGGGCGGGATCAGATCTACGGTTACGGGCAACTGCAATTTCAGTAGGCACTCGCTCGCGGAGCATGCTGCGGATAGGTGGAATACCAACGGGCGATCAGATCGGTTTTAAAAAGACAGCCGAATCTCGGTGCCGACCATCAGATCACTGTAGCTCGCTGTCGGCAGGTTGGAATCATAGTCAGAGTTCTTGATCATCACGGCCCACGATACGTACTCCACAAAAGATAGCCTGAGCTCGGCAGAAAAACGCCACCGGGTGTCCTGGCGCTCTGTGCTGATCATGGGGTCGGGCGATTTGTACTGACGGTCTTCATACTTTCCCTCTAGCTCGAGCTCGAGGGGAAAGCCCGCAACATTTCCGCGATGGACGTAGCGAGCCTTGATGGCATGTGAATCGTAGTCGTAGCGATTCGCTCGGGCGTTGTCTACGCGAAAGGCGTATCCCAGAACGGCATAGCGCTTCAGGCCCTGTAAAAAATAGTAGCTGTCGAAAGCCACGGTATGGCTGTTGGCTTCCCGGCCCGGACGTCTGGCGATTTCCTTTTCTCCATAAACATACTCGCCGCGCAGGAACCACTGTTTGCTGAGAAAGCCCGATACGTAGGGCGAGATACGTTCGTAGGTTAAAAATTGCTCGTCGTCTAGATCGGCGGACACATCGAACCAATTGACGCCTAAAGTCGCTTTACCCAGTTGCGCCTCGAGGTTGATGCCTAGTGATTCGGTTCGTCGATCCACTTGAGAGAATTTCTGATAGCTGTCGTCGACCAGGCCAGCCGAGACGCGCAGTGAGGCGCGGTCTTGATATCGGAAAAGGGCAGAGCCTTGAATTTCGAGGGTGGTGACCTCGTCAGATTCGCCAGTCGCTCGCTCCAACTCGTCGAGGCCGACGTTATCGTCCCAAGCGTATCCCGCGGCGAGTTCTAAATCGAATTCGGCGCCAGCGAGGGCGTGAGTAAAGGGTGTCAGAGCAAGTAGAGCTGTGACCAAAGCCAGATTGTGAGTAGGGGTTTTCAGAATTAAATGTCAGCCGATTCGGTATCTTTGAGTATAGGTTTGTCGGCGTTCGTTGTTGAGGAGCCCAAAAGGTAATTTATACTCCCCTTTTTATTCACGAGTACATTGCCATGGAAGCTCCAAAATCCCAACAGGAAGCCATAAATGCTTTTATCGGAATGGCTAATGAGATGAAGGACAATGGCGCGACGATTCAGTTCGTTTCGACCGCCTTGATGAGGGCCTGTGCTGTCTACTCCACGTATGTTATTTCGGGAAACCAAGGCGCGCTGAAGCAGGGTGGCATAGAAAAGCTAAGCGAGCTTTTTGCGCAAGAACTTGATGTGGTACAAAAGGCGAAACTATCCGAAGCCGGGTTGGATGCTGACGGCAACCCTGTATGAAGTCCTCATTCGTGCTTCAAGCCGCTCTGAGTTATTCAAACTGATCAGCCCTGTTGTGAGAGTGGAGCCGGTCGGCCGCGTGCGTCTATCAGGTAAGCATGCTGCGGCGCCAGCAAGTGAGGCTCCAGCACACCGCAGCTGTGAGCGATGAGTTCTACCTCCTCGCGCATTGAGGTCGCGTAGTTAGCGACCCGATTGGCTTTGACCGTCGGATCTAGACCTTTTTGGAGTTTAGGGTCGTGGGTAGTGATGCCGGTGGGGCAGGTATTCTCATTGCATTGCAGGGCCTGAATACAACCGAGTGCGAACATGAATCCTCTCGCTGAGCAGACCACATCGGCGCCAAGGCAGAGCGCCGCAGCGACTCCGGCGGGGTTGACCATTTTTCCCGACGCCACCAATTTGATGCGCTCTCTAAGCCCCGCAGCGGCCAGTTTTTCATGCACCAGCGGGAGGCTGGAGGCCACGGGTAGCCCCATGTTGTCCATCAGGCCTTGCGGCGCGGCACCCGTGCCGCCATCGGCGCTGTCCAAGGTAATAAAGTCAGGCGCTGACGCCACGCCCCGAGCTTGGATGGCGTCGCAAAAATCATCGAGCCATGCGGTTTGCCCCAAAACCAGTTTGATGCCGGTGGGTTTGCCTGATGCTGTGCGGACCCGATCAATCAGATCCAGCAGAGAGGCAGCGTCAGTGACCTCCGGATGACGGTTGGGACTGATTGAATCCTGTCCCTTGGGTATGCCTCGGGTCGTGGCGATCAGATCAGTGACCTTTCCTGCGGGCAAAATGCCACCCTTTCCGGGTTTCGCTCCCTGAGACAGTTTGATTTCAAACATCCTCATTTGGGGGATAGCTGCCAGGGCCTTGATTTTTTCGCTGTCTAGATTGCCGTTGTCATCCCGCACACCGTATTTCGCGGTGCCGATCTGGAACACTAAATCGCATGCCGCGCTTTGATGGTAGGGGGATAACCCACCTTCCCCGGTATTCAGCCACACACCGCTGCGCGCTGCCCCAACCGAGAGCGCTTCGATAGCCGGACCAGACAGCGCACCGTAGGACATTGCCGAGATGTTAAAAATAGACGGTGCGGCATAGGGCTCGCACACATAGCCCTCTCCAAAAATCAGGGGAGTCGACACGTGCGCGTCAATCTCGGCTTTAGTGGGAGGGAAAGCGCTGTTGAGGAAGAAGATATCGCCCGGACGGTTCAGCGGTTTCGTTGAGCCAAACGCGATGGTGCTGTCCAGCTTTTTGGCGGCGCGCGCCACCCATGCCCGTTGAGCCCGGTTGAAAGGAAGTTCTTCGCGGTCCATGGCAAAAAAATACTGCCGGAAGAAGACGCCTAGGTGCTCGAAAACGTAGCGAAGTCGACCAATTACCGGGTAGTTTTTACGAATCGCTTGGCTGTTTTGCGTGACGTCGATCACGTACAACACGACGACGGCCATCAGCGCCAACAAAATCGCCAGTGCCAACAGCATCATGGTGGCGTCAAGCACGCCATCAAGCAGTTCTAGAAACGCACTCATCTTTTCCCCCAAGGCCA
>JBELDB010000051.1:0-11823 GCA_042094525.1 Congregibacter sp.
TGGAATCCATGACGAGATATGTGTTCGTTACTGGTGGTGTTGTGTCTTCCCTGGGCAAGGGAATCGCTGCCGCCTCCCTCGCCGCTGTGCTGGAAGCACGGGGCCTAAAAGTCACACTCCTTAAGCTCGACCCTTACATTAATGTCGACCCCGGCACCATGAGCCCTTTTCAGCATGGGGAAGTCTTTGTCACCGACGATGGGGCTGAGACCGATCTGGATTTGGGACATTATGAGCGCTTCACGCGCACGGTGATGAGCCGCGCCAACAACTTTACGGCTGGCCGCGTTTACGACGAAGTGCTGCGCAAAGAACGTCGCGGAGATTATTTAGGCGGGACTGTTCAGGTCATTCCACACATTACAGACGAGATTAAACGTCGGGTTGTCGAAGGTGCGGGTGACGCAGAAGTGGCGGTGGTTGAGGTAGGGGGCACAGCGGGCGATATAGAGAGTCAGCCGTTTCTTGAAGCGGTCCGGCAGCTCAAGCTGGAGCTTGGATCCGCGAATGCGCTGTTGATGCATCTCACACTGATTCCCTACATTCCGACCGCTGGCGAGATCAAAACCAAGCCTACCCAGCATTCGGTGAAGGAATTGCGCTCGATAGGTCTGCAGCCTGAAGTGCTGTTGTGCCGGTGTTCTGTTGAGGTGGATGAAGGGGCGCGCCGAAAGATCTCGTTATTTACCAATGTGGAAGAGCGTGCGGTCATTCCGCTGATGGATGCGGACTCCATCTATCAAATACCCGGGCATCTCAAAGAGAGTGGACTGGACGACTACATTCTCGAGCGCTTCGCGATCGCGCAACCTCCGGCCGATTTATCGGAGTGGGAGGATGTTGTCCGGCGTGAATTCAGTCAGCGCAAGGGCGCAGTGCGCGTGGGTATGGTGGGCAAATATGTTGATTTGGTTGACGCCTACAAGTCACTCAACGAAGCCCTAGACCACGCGGGGCTGCAATCTGATACCCGTGTGGAAATTGACTACATCGATGCCGAGGAGATTGAGGCTCAGGGTGTCGGCTTGCTGTCGCATCTCGACGCCATTCTCGTTCCCGGCGGCTTTGGTGACCGCGGTATTCAGGGCAAGATTGAAGCGGTGCGGTATGCGCGCGAGCAGGGCATTCCGTTCCTCGGTATTTGTTTGGGGATGCACATGGCGCTCATTGAATACGCGCGTAATGTCTGTCACCTCGATGGCGCACATTCCACCGAGATGCAGTCGGACACCCCTCATCCCATTATTGCCTTGATCACTGAGTGGCAGACAGCGGACGGAGAGGTCGAGCAGCGTTCCAAAGACTCGGATCTGGGCGGCACCATGCGACTGGGTGCGCAACCCTGTCGATTGACGGCAGGCACCAAGACGCAGGCTATTTATGGCGCCGATGAGATTTCCGAGCGGCATCGGCATCGCTATGAGGTGAATAGTAACTACGTTGCCCGGCTGGAAGAAGCAGGCATGAAAATGAGCGGCTGGTCTCTCGACGGTGAGCTGGTCGAGATTATCGAGCTACCTGCTCATCCCTGGTTCGTCGCGTGTCAGTTCCACCCGGAGTTCAAGTCCCGACCCCGTGGTGGGCACCCTCTGTTTACCAGCTACATAGAGGCCGCGTTGGCGACAGCGCAGCAGTGTGGTGATGCCGCGTGACGGGAGTGCATCGCGCTGTTGAGGTAGCGGGCCGCACCTTCGCCAATGATCAACCGATGGTGTTGATTGGCGGTGTCAATGTGCTTGAGAGTGCCGAGCTGGCCATGGAGAGCGCCGCAGAGTTTGTCCGGGTCTGTGACAAGCTGCAGATTCCTTACGTGTTCAAAGCGTCTTTTGATAAAGCCAACCGTTCATCGATCGACTCGTTTCGCGGCCCCGGGCTGGATGAAGGCCTGAAGATTCTCGCTGACGTCAAATCAGCTCATAACGTGCCGGTGCTGACCGATGTGCACACGCCGGAGCAGGCGGCGCCCGTGGCGGAGATCTGCGACATCCTTCAGTTGCCCGCCTTTCTGGCCCGCCAAACGGATCTGGTGGCGGCGATGGCGCGGACCGGTGCGGCAATCAATATCAAGAAACCCCAGTTTTTAAGCCCCGAGCAGATGGCCAACGTGGTGGCGAAATTTCGCGAGTGCGGCAATGACCAATTGATGGTGTGTGAGCGCGGCAGCAATTTTGGCTACGACAATCTCGTGGTCGATATGTTGGGTTTCGATGTGATGCGGGAGGCGACCTCTGGCTGCCCGTTGATTTTTGACGTTACCCACTCATTGCAGCGCCGCGATCCAGGTGACACCGCGTCGGGTGGACGTCGGTCACAGGTCTTAAGGCTTGCCAAAGCGGGCGCCGCGATGGGCATTGCCGGCTTGTTTCTGGAAGCGCACCCCAACCCTGATCAAGCGCTGTGCGATGGTCCCAGCGCGTTGCCGCTGCAGCAGCTGGAGGGTTTTCTTGAACAGGTCAAAGCGGTGGACGTGTTGGTGAAATCCCAGCCTGATCTGGCCATTATCTGAGCCTCCGATAGCTAGGAGTTATGTTGTGAGTGAGATCGTCGATGTACGTGCCTTTGAGATGTTGGATTCCCGAGGGAATCCCACCGTCATGGCCGAGGTCACGTTGGATGACGACAGTGTCGGGAGTGCCTGCGCGCCATCGGGCGCCAGCACCGGCACCCGAGAAGCGCTTGAGCTCCGCGATGGCGATGCGTCACGGTATCTGGGCAAAGGTGTGCAGACCGCGGTGGGGCACGCAAACGGCCCTATCCGTGAACTGCTGATTGGGCACGATGCGCTGGATCAATCTGGGGTGGACCAGCGCATGATTGAGGCCGATGGGACAGAGAACAAAGCCCATTTCGGCGCCAACGCCATGCTTGCCGTTTCACTGGCGACTGCAAAGGCGGCGGCAGTGTCAGCCAAAAAACCGTTGTATCAACATATCGCTGATCTGTCCGGTACCACTGCGCTCTCTCTGCCGGTGCCCATGATGAACATTTTGAACGGCGGAGAGCATGCTGATAACAACGTTGATATTCAGGAGTTCATGATTCAGCCCGTCTCGGCGAGCAATTTCGCCGAGGCGTTGAGGATGGGTGCTGAAATTTTTCACCATCTCAAAAAGGTGCTGTCTGGCCGAGGCTTGGCGACCGCGGTCGGCGATGAAGGCGGATTCGCGCCAGACTTGCCCTCGAATGCAGCTGCGCTTGACGTTATCGGCGAGGCGGTAAGCCATGCCGGCTATACGCTGGGTGAAGACATCACGCTCGCGCTCGATTGCGCTGCGTCAGAATTTTATCGGGACGGTCGTTACCATCTTCAGGGGGACGGCGCGGACTACGACAGCGAAGGATTTGCCGATTACCTGGCGGCATTGACGGCTGAGCATCCCATTGTTTCGATAGAAGATGGTCTAGATGAATCGGATTGGGCAGGATGGGCCGTGCTCACAAAGAAATTGGGTGATCGTATTCAGTTGGTCGGCGACGATTTGTTCGTTACCAACACCAGCATTCTCAAGCGCGGTATTGACGAGGGCATCGCCAATTCCATCCTGATCAAATTTAATCAGATCGGCACGCTCACCGAGACCCTCGAGGCGATTGCCATGGCCAAGGCTGCGGGATATACGGCGGTTATTTCTCACCGCTCAGGGGAAACCGAGGACGCGACGATTGCTGATTTGGCGGTGGGCACTGGCGCCGGTCAAATCAAGACCGGATCTTTATGCCGCTCAGATCGTGTCGCCAAGTACAACCGGCTGCTGCGGATAGAGGCCGAATTGGGCCTGACTGCGCCGTATCCGGGCCGGGATATCCTGACGAGGGGCTGATGCGCTGGCTAATTGGTGGGCTTCTGGGCCTTTTCTTGTTGCTGCAGTACCGGCTGTGGTTCTCCGACGGGGGATTAGCTGAGGCAAGTCGGTTGAGCGCCCAACTTGAGGAGGCAGAGGCCGAAAACGCGGCTCTGGCGGCGCGCAATGCGGTGCTGACGCAGGAGGTCATGGCGTTACAGGGGGGCACTGAGGCCGTAGAGAAAAATGCGCGGGAGAATCTCGGCCTGATCAAGGAAGGCGAGGTGTACTACCAGTTTGTTGAGGAGCCAGAGGCGCCGTGAACAGCATCTGGGCGGTGGTGCCAGCGGCTGGATCTGGACGTCGGCTGGGTGGCGAGATTCCCAAGCAATATCGGGAAATTGCGGGGGCGCCACTGATGGAGCATACCCTCCGTGCGTTGCTGGAGAGTCCGGATATTCGTGGCGTTGTGGTGGCGCTGGATCCCTCAGACCGACGCGCTGACGCCATTGAGAGTCTCTCTGATGTACGAGTGCAAACGACCCCCGGTGGCGCGGAGCGCGCAGACTCTGTGATGGCGGGCCTCGAACTGTTGGCCAGTCAGGCGACCGAGGAAGACTGGGTCCTGGTTCACGATGCCGCGCGTCCCTGCCTTCCTCTGGAGGCACTCACCGCGTTGGTCGAGCGGGCGCGACTCACGGGTGAAGGGGCGATCCTCGCTGAGCCGGTCGCTGATACGCTCAAGCAGGTTGATGATGCGGGATCCGTTGCGGGCACGGTTGATCGCGCTTCACTTTGGCGTGCTCAGACCCCACAGTTGTTCCCACTTTTTCCACTGCGTGCAGCACTGGGGCAGTGTTTCGAAGAGGGTGTGAGTGTGACCGATGAAGCGATGGCGATGGAGTACGTTGGCCAACCGGTGCATGTGGTAGAGGGGCCGTCCAGTAACATCAAGGTGACCGTCGAGGCAGATCTGGCCTTCGCGGACCTCGTTCTCAGAAAGAGAGGAGCTCAATAACATGATGCGGATTGGCCATGGATACGACGTGCATGCGTTTGGCGATGGTGATCATGTTGTACTCGGCGGCGTTCGGATCGACTGTGACCGCGGGCTGGTGGCGCACTCTGACGGGGACGTGATGATCCATGCGCTGTGTGATGCACTGCTGGGCGCGGCGGGTCTGGGTGACATTGGCAAACATTTTCCCGATACCGACGAACGATTAAGTGGAGTAGACAGTAGAGACCTGTTGCGTGCGGTGGTATCCCAACTCGATGCCGCCGGTTGGTCAGTAGGCAACGTTGACCTGACCGTCATTGCCCAGACCCCCCGACTCAGTGATCACGTCTCGGCAATGCAGATGAATCTCGCTCATGATCTCGGTGTTGAGCAGGATTGCGTCAACGTCAAAGCGACGACCACCGAGCGCCTCGGATTTGTCGGGCGCGAGGAGGGTATCGCCAGTCATGCTGTGGCGCTTTTGACGAGTCAAGGCTTGCCTGCGTGAGTCGACAGGGTATCGGCATGACCTCCCAGCGCACGCGGGAGCGACTCATACAGCGCTTGATGGATCAGGGTATCACTCGGTTTGAGGTGCTCGAGGCGATCCGGAGTGTGCCCCGTCACCTGTTCGTTGATGAGGCGCTTGCGCATCGGTCATATGAGGATACCGCCTTGCCCATTGGCTACGGGCAAACCCTGTCGCAGCCCTATGTGGTTGCGAAAATGAGTGAGCTGGCATTAGCACATGGGCGCCCCAAAAAAGTGTTGGAACTGGGCAGTGGCTCGGGCTATCAGACAGCGATTCTGGCGAGCCTTGTTGATGAAATCTGCGCCATCGAGCGCATCAAGCCGCTTCTTGACCGCGCGCGGCGGCAGCTACGAGAGCTGCGCATACGGAACGTGCGGCTGCGCCACGGAGACGGACTGGATGGCTGGCCAAGCGAGGCGCCCTTTGACCTGATTCTTGGGGCTGCAGCACCGGAACACATCCCCTCTGGTTTGCTTGAGCAGCTTGCTCCAGGCGGACGCCTGATCTTGCCAGTGGGCGGTCGACGGCAGCAGTTGATAATGGTGACAGCCTCTTCAGAGGGTTATGTCGAGGAGGTGATTGAGGAGGTCAACTTTGTTCCTATGGTTCGAGGAGTGAGGCGTTGAGTCAGTTTTCGGGCGGCGTGTTCCTGCGCGGTATGGCCATGGGGGCGGCGGATATTGTTCCGGGTGTTTCCGGGGGCACTATTGCGCTCATTACGGGGATCTACGAGCGCTTGTTAAACGCTATCGTGGCGTTCGATAAACACGCTCTGACTTTGTTGTTTACCGGCCGATGGGTTGCGCTATGGCATCGACTGGATGGCGCGTTTATCACCGTGCTTCTGTTGGGCATTCTTACGGCGATTTTTTCTCTGGCTTCAGGCATTCACTGGCTGCTGACACACTATCCGCAACCGCTTTGGTCTTTTTTTACCGGCTTGATACTAATCAGCGCGGTCCTGCTGCTGCGCGAGGAAGTCACATTAAATCGCCCGGGTAAGCTGATCGGTTTTACAGTGGGCTGCTGTGTGGCCGTTGGCGCCGCACTCATGCCGCCCGTGCCGTTTTTAACGGGGCTGCCAGGCCTGTTTTGTGCCGGCGCCATCGCGATCTGCGCGATGATCTTGCCCGGCGTATCCGGCAGTTTCATGCTCGTTTTGATGGGCATGTACGAGCCGGTGCTGTCAGCGATCAAGTCAGTGGCATTCACTGAGTTGCTGGTATTTGGTCTCGGCTGTGTAACGGGCCTTGCGCTATTCGCCCGATTGCTCAAAAACGTGCTGACACGCTATCGGGCGCTTGCCATGGCTTTTCTAAGTGGCGTGCTCATGGGGTCTCTGGTAGCCGTGTGGCCCTGGCGTGCAGAGATGCTGGTGAGTGGGGGCGATGCCATTGTCACAGTACTGCGCCCGGTATTGCCCGCTGCGGTTAACGAGCCACAAACCGCCCTTTGTGCACTGAGCTTTGCTGCTGGGTTGGCCCTCGTTTGGGGCGTGCAGGCGCTCGCGGCGCGACGGGATGCCTGACTTGATTGGACGTGCGCGTTTTTATGCGTTGCTGCTTGGCGTGTCATTGGCGGCCGGATGCGCGGATAAACCGCCTGTGATGATTGAGGATCGGAGCGTCCTCGCCGAGGACGCCATACCAGAGGTCAGGCAGACAACCGCCAACAACACAGATTATGGTCCGTTGCTGGCTGCGGGCCCCGACTATGTTGTTGTGCCCGGCGATACGCTGTACGCGGTGGCTTTTAGGTTGGGGATGGATTACCGAACCCTCGCCGAGCTCAACGCCATTGATCCGCCGTTTATCATCAGGGTAGGCCAGGCGCTGAAAACAACACCCGGTGCAGCTGCCACAGTTAATCGAGTTGAACCTCAGCCCGCGGCGCCAGCCCAGAGACCTGTCGTTTCCGACGAAAAATCCGACCCCGCTCCCGCTCCCGCGCCAGTGGCCCGCGAGTCATCGACCGCTCCGCCCTCGCACAGCCTGTCCACGGCGAAAACAGCCGCACCGAATATCCCGATAGATCAGTGGTCCTGGCCAGCAGAGGGGCGGGTCAGTCGCGCTTATTCAGAGGAGCGCCATAAAGGCATTGACCTGTCGGGCACTCGAGGTTCGCCGGTGACAGCGACGGCGGCTGGCGTGGTGGTCTATGCCGGGACAGGCGTTACTGGCTATGGGGCGCTGCTGATCATCAAGCATAACGACACCTATCTGAGTGCCTATGGCCACAATGACAGTTTGATGGCGGCAGAAGGTCAGTCTGTTGAGGCGGGCCAGGTTATCGCCGGGATGGGCAGCACCAGTAGCGATTCAGTGAAGCTTCACTTTGAGATCCGACGCAACGGGCGGCCTATCGATCCAATGACGCTACTACCCCAGCGCTGAACGGTTTCAGGCAGTTGCCGCGCAGCAACTCAGGTCGCGGTAAGGGGAATGTGCTGGATCGGATCATGTCGGCCGGGGTTGGCCAAATATCCGTTGCTAGCGCTCCAGAAACTCCAGCTTGTTTGGCTTGCCGGCCCAGTCCTCTGCATCAGCGGGAGGCTCTTTCCTCTCGGTGATGTTTGGCCAGATCTCGGCGAGCTCGGCATTCAATTGGAGGAATCCTTCCTGGTCGCCGGGAAGCTCGTCTTCAGAGTAGATTGCGTCCACCGGGCACTCCGGCTCGCAAAGCGCACAATCGATGCATTCATCCGGATGAATGACCAGAAAATTAGGTCCCTCATAGAAACAATCAACCGGGCATACCTCAACACAGTCGGTGTGTTTGCATTTGATGCAATCTTCGCCAACAACGAACGTCATACTGATACCTCATTCATCCAACGGCGAAGGATACTGGCTAAAAAGTAGTTTGAAAACTGGTCAGGTTGTATCGTCAAGTTTCTGTTTCAGCTGATAGATCCAGTCGAGAGCCTCTTTGGCGCTGAGGGTATCCGGATCGAGGGAGTGGAGTGCCTCCAGTGCAGGGGAAGTGGGTTCGCTGGCGGGCAGGAACAGCTCTGTCTGTGTTGGTGAGGGCCCGGCGGAGCGGCCGCTTTCCAGTTCGTTGAGTTTGTCCTTCGCCACACCAAGAATGCTGTCGGGCACCCCTGCGAGTTTGGCAACCTGCAGCCCGAAGCTGCGGTTGGCGGGGCCCTCCTGAATCTGATGCAGGAACACCACATGATCCTCGTGCTCCGTTGCGTCCAGGTGCACGTTTGCCATGGCAGGGTGGTGATCAGGGAGCGCTGTGAGTTCGAAATAGTGTGTGGCAAAAAAGGTGAGGGCCTGCACTTGATTCGCAAGCGCCAGGGCAGTGGCCCAGGCGATGCTCAGGCCGTCGAACGTGCTGGTGCCGCGTCCTATCTCATCCATCAGTATCAGGCTACGTTCCGTCGCATTGTGGAGAATGTTGGCCGTCTCGGTCATCTCGACCATAAACGTCGAGCGGCCACTTGCGAGATCGTCGGATGAGCCAATACGGGTGAATATACGGTCCAAACAGGATAATGAGACGGCCTGCGCGGGGACAAATGCGCCGACATGAGCGAGCAGCGCAATCAACGCGTTTTGCCGCATGTAGGTGGATTTGCCTCCCATATTGGGGCCGGTGATCAGCAACATTCTTCGGTTGTGGTCCAGCTGCGTATCGTTGGCGATAAACGGCACATCTCGTGCCGCTTCCACAACCGGGTGGCGGCCTCCTTCTATCTGGAGCAAGGTGTTGTCAGTAAATCGTGGCCGACACAGGTTCAGGGCGGTGGCACGCTCCGCAAAACAGGCGAGCACGTCGAGGTCACACAATGCGGTGGCTGTCGTCTGCAGCGGGGCGAGAGATTCCGCCAACTCTGCCACCAGCGCCTCGTATAGATGCTTTTCACGCGCCAGCGCCCGGCTCTTGCTGGACAGCGCCTTATCTTCGAAGGTCTTGAGTTCGGGTGTGATGAACCGCTCAACATTCTTGAGTGTTTGACGCCGCTGATAGGTATCAGGTGCCTGCTCCGATTGAGTGCGGCTGATCTCAATGTAGTAGCCGTGCACCCGGTTGTAACCCACCTTGAGTGTCGACAGCCCGGTGCTGTCGCGTTCCCGTTGCTCCAGCTCCAGTAGGTATGCGCCGGCGTTCTCGCTGATGCCCCGCAGCTCGTCGAGCTGCTCGTCATAGCCCACCGCTATCACACCGCCATCGCGAATGAGCACAGGGGGGTTTTCGATGATGGCGCGACCAAGCAGATCGGTGAGGTGGTTGTAATCGGGCAGCGCGCTTGCAAGATGTCCCACTAGGGTCGACTCTGCTGGCAGGCGGCTGCGTATCAATGGCAATTGCAGAAGACTACTTCCGAGTCGACTCAAATCCCGGGGGCGGGCTGAGCCGAGCGCTACCCTTGAGAGAATCCGTTCAAGATCAGCAATATCTTTAAGCGCTTCGCGCAGGGGCTCGAAGCGATACGCTTGAACCATGGCGTCCACGGCATCGAGCCGCCGCTCGATATCGCCCCGATCGTTGATCGGGCGGTGTAGCCAGCGTCGGAGGTGTCTCGCGCCCATTGCTGTGACGGTGCTGTCGTAAACGGCATATAGCGTGTGCTCTTCGCTGCCACTCAGTGTCAGATCGATTTCCAGGTTGCGGCGTGTCGCGGCATCAAGAATCACGGCGCCACTTTGTGATTCAAGATGAATCGCACGAATATGGGGCAGGTCACTCCGCTGGGTGTCTTTGACGTAGTTGAGCAATGCGCCCGCAGCGGCGATGGCTATTGTCGCGTCGCTACAACCAAAGCCATCCAGATCTCGCGTTTGAAACTGTCGCTGCAGGTCCTCACGCGCACTGACTTCATCGAAACTCCAGTCGGGCTGTCGGCGAAGCGCGCCAGGCCAGGTTTCGTCCGCCAGATGGCTGGATTCAGGCACAAGGATCTCGGCAGGTGCAAGACGTGCTACCTCTGCCTCAAGGGCGATCTCATCCTCGACCTCTGAGACCAGAAACCGACCGCTACTGACATCCAGCCAGGCCAGACCATAACCGGTTTTACCAAGCGAGATAGCGAGGATGAGGGCATCTTGCCGGGCCTCCAGTAGAGATTCATCAGTCAGTGTGCCTGGCGTGACGATACGCACCACCTCGCGCTCGACCGGCCCTTTGCTCGCAGCAGGATCACCAATTTGCTCGGCGATGGCCACTGAGCGTCCCGCTTTGACCAGGCGTGCTAGATAGCCTTCGGCCGCGTGATAAGGCACCCCCGCCATGGGAATAGCTTCGCCAGCAGATTTGCCGCGGCTGGTCAGGGTAATGTCGAGCAGCTTTGATGCGACTTCAGCGTCGTTGTAGAACAACTCATAGAAATCGCCCATGCGGTAAAACAGCAGTTCATGCGGATGCTCGCTTTTGATCGCGAGGTACTGCTGCATCATGGGAGTGTGCGTGGCGGAGGTGTCGTCGCTCATTAACGAATTGTGACCTGCGCCGCGGCACAAGGAAAGGAGGGGAGGCGGCCTTGCGACCACCTCACGGGGATTTTACTGGGTTGCTTGGTCTACCACGCAGTACTTCGCATAGTCGGCGACTTCCTGAGTGGTCCATTCGCCTTTAGGTGTCTCTTTCAGGTTCTCACACCAGGCCTCGCTACCAATCGTGGTGCTCTCTAGGACACAGTGCGCGGCGTAAGTTTTTGCCTCGTCACCTGTCCACTCACCTTTACTTTTTGCGCTCATATCCTCGCACCAGCCTTTGCTGCCGGGCTTGTCGGCGCAGGCGCTGAGCAGTGACACGCCGGCGACTACGGCTAGTGAGAGTGCAATTTTTCGCGTGTTGGAATACATCATAGGGCCCGGCTCCTGTGGGTCTTGAGGGTTCACTGGTTTTCGGCAACCAGACGGTTGCTGAAGCATTAACTGTAACGCACACCACCTTTGCGTGCTGAGCAAATGGTGACATGTTTATGCCCGTTTGAGTCCCAAGCTAACCCAATCTGAATGGTGCCCGGGCGCTTGTTCTGTGAAGCGCATTCATGAGATTGTCGGGGCGTCGGGCTGTGATTCGTTGTGGCCTGCTAAGACGCGCGATGGAACGCACAATCGATAACCACTACTAAGGGGAAGCAACATGTTGAAAAAGATCGCTTTGATTTTGACCGCGGCGCTGTTGATGCCGTTTGCCGTCGCTCAAGATCTCGATTACGGCGAGGGGGAATTCGTCGCCAACTTTGATATTGATTCTGCGCACACGACTGACGGAACGAACTACAAAATCTCCGCCACGGGCGAAGCAGGTCCATATGGGCGCGTTTGGTTGTCTTATGAATTCACCGACAAACTTGGAATGGGTGACGCGGGCGAGTTCACCGGATTTGCGTGGACCCAAAATGGCGAGGAGTTTGCGACCGCGACATTGCAGGGCGTTTATCGTCGTAACGGTACGGTTTTCCAGATGTATTCCCTAGACATGGTCTCGAACGGGGTCATCAATATTGTCTCTGGTGAAGCCGATTTTGTCGCCAAAACCATGACCTTCAAGGTATC
>JBELDB010000052.1:0-11607 GCA_042094525.1 Congregibacter sp.
GAAGTAATTACCCTGTCCTCTCATGGCAGTTTGGGCCCTTCGGGGCCCTTTTTTTTGCCAGGTCCTGCAAGAAGCGGTCTTTATCTCTCGGAGAGATCATGACGCCCCGGCCGGACGCGACTTTAATTGCGATTCTGTCGAGTGAGAGCGCCATGCTGGCAAGCGGATTTCGGGTGGGTTCGGCGGACTGTATGTCCGAGATCGTAACGGAGCGCCAGAAGGGCCCGCATCGGATAAACAGGATATCGCGCCGGAGTTCGTAGTAGGTGTTAAAGAAAATCCAGATGCTCATGATCCATGCGATCAGGAGCGCGGCGCCATCCCGCCATTCATCTTCTTCGCTTGCGATCCAATCACCGGTTGCCAGCGCCAATCCGCCGAACAGCAGCGCGGGGATCCACCAGTCAACTTTTGATTCGTAGCGCACAGCGTGCCTCCGGTATTCACTGCCGCCCAAGCATTGCGAAAAAGCACAGGGAGATCATAATACGACTTCTTCTAACTGGAACTCAGATATGAAACTGGTCACAGCGATTATTAAGCCCTTCAAGATGGATGATGTGCGCGCGGCACTCTCGGACATCGGCGTTCAGGGCGTTACGGTGACAGAGGTAAAGGGTTTTGGCCGGCAGCGGGGTCACACCGAGCTTTATCGCGGTGCAGAGTACGTGGTGGATTTTCTGCCCAAGCTGAAGTTGGAAATTGCCGCACCAGAGGACCAGGTTGAGGCGATTGTGGAAGCGATCATATCCTCAGCCAGCACTGGCAAGATTGGTGACGGTAAAATTTTCGTTGCGCCGCTTGAGCAGGTGGTGCGTATTCGCACGGGTGAAACCGGCGTCGAGGCAATCTGACGCCGCTGGGCCAACCCTGCCTAGCCCGCGAGCCGTTCGATGGCGTCGGGCAAATCGGACAGTGTTTGTACCACTCCAGAAGCGATTTCACTGACGCTTCCCTCGGGATTGAACCAAATGGCTTTTGCACCGGCCAAGATCGCGCCTGATACGTCGTTGTTGTGGCAGTCGCCGACATGAATGACCTGATCGGCTGACACTCCAGCCTGCTCGAAGGCTTTGCGAAACAGCGCCGGATCAGGTTTGCTAATACCGAATTCCTCGGCGCGCCACGCGTAATCAAAATAGGATCCAATCTGGGTTTGTCGCACATCGGCATTGCCGTTGGTCAGAGTGCCGAGTTGAAACTGCCCCCCCAGAGTCGCGAGCACTGAATGAGCATTCGCGTAGAGGGCGACGTCGTGCCGCCGAGAGATAAATGCCGCAAAGGCCTCACTCGCAGCCGATATGGCCTCATCGTCTGGGATGCCATGATGTCGTAGCAGCCGCGCAATGAAGGCCTGCCGAAACAGGCTGATGCGGTGAATCAGCTCAGGTCTCTCTTCGAGCAGGGCCCGGCGCAGCGTTGAGATCTCTTCCCGGGAGGTTGCCGCCAGCGCAATAGAAGGATATCGAGTATTGAGATACGACCACTGCGCATCCTCTGCGGCCTCCAGTGCGGGCCGCACGTCCCACAGTGTGTCATCGAGGTCAAAGGTAATGAGGCGGATAGTCGTGCTCATATGATTTCACTGAACGATGTCGATGTTGCTCTCATAAATAAAGCGCGGGTGCGCAGCAGTTAATGGCTGCCAGGCAGTTGCCCGATGACTTCGGCCAGATATTCGAGGAACAGGGTCCCATCCTCTGCTCGGTAGCGCTGCGTATCGTGCGATCCGACCCCAAGTATGCCGATGTCATCCTCGCCTGAGCGGATTGCCACCAGTGCTGCCGACCCTTCGGCGGCATCAGTGCCAAACACAGCCTGCATTTCCTCGGGGCGGAGCACGCCGGAGAAGCTGTCACCGTGGCGAATCAACTTGCTCGCCAGAGGAGCCTCCTCAGCGCTGCCAGATAACTCATCAAGCCAGAACAGCGCGCCCAGCTCAGCCTGAAACGTATTAGTGACCTGATTCAGCCAGATCCTGCTCAGATCGGCACGGCTCTCGCCCACTAGCAGTGCCAGAATGGTATTGCGGGTGGCGTCTAGGAGTCGGTCGTTTTCTCTGCTGATATCTGACAGCTCAGCCAGCTTCTGTCGCGAGGCAATATTGCGTTCCCGCAAGACGCTGACTTGTCTCTCAACCAAGGAGACCGCACCCTCGCCACCATGAGGTAGATTCAGCGCTGCGAGCAAGCCCGGCCGATCCTGTAAAAAGTCGGGGTGTGCTCGCAGGAAGGCTTCAACGGTTTTGGGGTCGAGATTGTCTGACATTATTTGGGTCGCTCAGTTTCTGAATGCGATGGTACCTTCAAACACGAAAGCGGTGGGGCCGCCCAGCCAAACTCGATCATCGCCTCCCGCCCAGCTGACCGTGAGCTTACCGCCCGGCAGATGCACAGAGACTTCGTTGGCTAACATGCCCAGTTGTATACCGTGGACCACTGCGGCACAGGCGCCTGATCCACAGGCCTCGGTCTCCCCAGCACCGCGCTCGTAGACACGGAGTTTGATCTCGGAAGGGGAGATGATTTGCATGAATCCCACATTGACCCGGTCCGGAAAGCGCTCATGAGACTCGATCAGAGGGCCCAGCGTTGTCACGGGCGCTGCATCGCAGTTATCGATCATCAGAACCGCATGTGGATTCCCCATCGACAGCGCCCCAATCGATAAACTTTGTCCCCGCACCTCAAGTGGATACTGCAATGCGGTTTCATCTGCCGTAAATGGAATGGCGGCAGGTTTAAATCGGGGTGTGGCCAAGCCAGCAAAGACTCGCCCGTCTTCTGCGATGTTGAGTGCCAGCGAATCAGTATCGGTGAGTAGCGTGAGTTCCCGTTTACGGCTTAATCGCTTGTCACGCAGAAAGCGGCCCACACACCGAGCACCATTACCGCACTGGCCGGCCCGAGAACCGTCAGCGTTATAGATCGTGTAGCGAAAGTCCGCGCCGGGGTCATCGGGTGGGGTGAGTAGCAGGATCTGGTCACAACCGACGCCGCGTCGACGATCCGCGATGCGTTTCAGCTGAGAGGTGCTGAGGTCGACCGCTTGTGTGACACCGTCAATCACGACGAAGTCGTTACCCGCACCCTGCATCTTGGTAAAAGCGAGCTTCACAGCGAGAGATTCCCAGGGATGATCTCCCGTTGCCATAGGTCATCTAGCGACTCCCGCTTACCTATCAACTGCGCGGAGTCTCCAGAGACCAGTACTTCGGCAGCACGCGGGCGGGTATTGTAGTTAGACGCCATGGCAAAGCCGTAGGCGCCTGAGCCCATCACAGCCAGCAGGTCGCCTTCACACAAGGTCAGTGTTCGATCCTTCCCTAGGAAGTCACCCGTTTCGCAGATAGGTCCGACAATATCCCAGTCTAGTGACTTGCCTTCGCGCGGGGTCACGGCCTGAATATCCTGCCAGGCGTCGTAGAGTGCCGGGCGGAGTAAATCGTTCATCGCCGCGTCCACGATCGCGAAATTTTTTGCCTCAGAGGGTTTTAAATATTGCACAGTGGTTAAGAGGGCCCCGGCGAGGGCGACGATGGAACGGCCCGGTTCCAGAATCAACTCTAGATCGCGCGACCCCAGCCGCTCCGACAAGACAGCCATGTAGTCATCGATTGCCGGTGCTGAAGCCTCATAGCTGACCCCGAGACCACCACCGATATCGAGGTGTTGCAGATTGATGCCGTCTGCCGCGAGGCCGTCGATCAGCGACAGTAAGCAATCAAGGGACTCCAAAAAGGGCGCGATGTCGAGGATTTGACTGCCAATATGACAGTCAATACCGACCGCACTTAATGCGGGTTGTTCACGGGCGATCTGGTAGAGCCGTTGCGCAGTGTCAACATCGACGCCAAATTTGTTTTCTCGCAACCCTGTCGAGATATAAGGATGTGTGCCCGCATCGACATCGGGATTAACCCGCACGGATATGGGTGCAACGTGTCCTGATTGCTCCGCGACTTCTGCCAGTGTCAGTAGTTCGGGTTCCGATTCGACATTGAAGCATCGGATCCCGTGTTCCAGCGCAGACTGCATTTCCTGCCTTGTTTTTCCAACACCCGAGAACACGACCTTATCTGCCGCGCCCCCCGCGGCAATGACACGCTCCAGTTCGCCTGCCGATACCACGTCGAAACCCGCGCCCAGAAGCGCCAAAACATTGAGAACGGCCAGATTGGAATTCGCCTTGACGGCGTAACAAATCAGGTGCGAGCGATCGGCCAGCGCAGTTTGATAGGCGAGGAATGCAGACTCGATCGCCTCCCGCGAATACACATAGGTCGGTGTACCATGGGTGGCGGCAATGGCTTCAAGCGGGACGCCCTCGCAGTGGAGCGATCCTTTCTGGTGCTGAAATACAGACATCAGTGAGCTGAAGCCGATGAGTCTTCGGGCTCAGCCGGGCGCAACGGCCCCTGCTGACCACAGTTGGCCAGCCAAGTGCAGAGCAGGACGATGAAAATGGTCCTCACAGTTTGACCTCGGCAAAAGGCGCAGTATAACAGCGCAGTGTGGTTGGCCCACGATGAGGCGCCGCATGACATTGTGATTGAGTAGCACCACAACATCAGGGGGAACGGCCAGGTATGGCGAGCAGTGACTATTACGAGCTGATCGAGGAGACGTTCGAGGCGATCGAGGTTGCCCTCGAATCATTGCCCGATGATCTCGATATCCGGGGTGCTGAGGGGGTGATCAATGCCACTTTCAGCAATGGCGTCGTCTTTGTGTTCAGTCGGCAACCTCCCACTGAACAGCTCTGGCTGGCGACCCCCGGCGGAGGCTTCCACTATAGCTGGCATGACGACACTCAAACCTGGCGGGACACCAAGAGCGGTGAATCTTTTCATACTTTTTTGGTAGAAGAATTGGCGACGCATACCGGACTGGCATTGACCTGGGATAACCATGAGGATACTCACAGCTAGTGCGCTGACGGTCTGCGTGGCGCTGGCCTCGCCAAGAGCGCTCAGCCAATCTGAGCCATTGCAGATCACCAACCTGTCTCCTCTCGCGTCCCTGCGAGCCATACCTTCCCAGCGCAGCGTTGAAGCCGCCCGCGGACTCAGCTGGGCCGCTTCCGCAACGCTTTCCAACCACTTCACCGTGGAAAAGGGAGACGAGGAGGCACTGTTTCTTGACGGCCAGACCGATGCGCTGACGTTGTCACTCCGTTACGGCTTGCCAAACCAGTGGGATGTGGAGGTGACGTTGCCATGGCGACATCACTCCGGGGGTTTTACCGATAACGTAATTTCAAGCTGGCACCGTTTTTTCGGGCTACCCGATGGGAATCGCGATAACTATCCCACCGATGCACTGCACTATCAGCTGTCCCAGCCCGAGCACGATCGCCGCCTGTTCCGCTCCGCTTCGGGTTTGGGAGATATCCATGTTGCGGTGAGTCGGCCGTTGCTGAAGATCGATGGCGGTCAGCTGGGTATCAGTGCGGGGATTAAAACGGCCAGTGGCCAATCTTCAGACTGGCTTGGCAGTGGTGCCACGGATGTATATGCCCTGCTGCGTTTCAGCGGCCAGCAGCTGGGTGGCTGGCCCTTGTGGTGGCATGGTCAGCTGGGAGGCACCAAGGCGGGTGAGAGCGATTTGCTGGGGCCACAGCAACGGCGATCTTTGTGGTTTGCGGGATTGGCGGCGGAGTGGCGTTTTTCGCCGCGTTGGTCAGCCTTGATACAATACGATGCGCACAGTGCTCTACTGGACGGGGAATTGGAGGCGCTCAATGATCCCGCGGGCATGCTGAGCTTTGCGCTACGCTGGCGGCCGACATCCCGCTGGATGATTGATGCCGGGTTCAGTGAGGACGTGGTTGTCGAGTCCGCGCCCGATATTACTTTTCTGCTCAACGCGCGCTACGTGCCGTAGCGTTCAGCAAATCTCTAGCGCGAATTGATCAGAGCATGTGCCGCCTGCGCTGCCACTTTGACCTGTTTGGGCGCGGTACCACCAAAATGATCGCGGGCCGCCACCGAGCCATCCAGCGTCAGCACCTCAAAGACATCCTCTTTGATATCGCTGTGAAATGACTGCAGGGTGTCTAGTGAGAGATCCGCGAGGTCACAGTCGGCTGTGACACAGTGCGCGACCGCTTTACCTACAACTTCATGCGCGTCACGGAATGCCACACCTGCTCGCACCAGATAGTCTGCCAGGTCGGTCGCAGTTGAGAAGCCCGCCATTGCAGCCTGCCGCATCGTTGATTCGTTTGCTTCGATTGCAGGAATCATGTCGGCAAAGGCTCGCAAACAGTCACTCACGGTGACCACGGTGTCGAACAGCGCTTCTTTGTCTTCCTGATTGTCCTTGTTGTAGGCCAGCGGCTGCGATTTCATCAATGTCAGCAACGCCACGAGATTGCCTGTGGCTCGACCTGATTTACCGCGCACCAATTCGGGTACGTCGGGATTTTTCTTCTGCGGCATGATCGATGAGCCGGTGCAGAATCGATCGGGCAGGGTGACAAACCCAAATTGCGCGGAGGTCCAGAGCACCAGCTCTTCAGAGATGCGCGAGAGGTGGTTCATCAACAGTGCGGCGGTGGCACAGAACTCGATGGCAAAGTCTCGGTCGGCGACGCTGTCGAGGGAGTTTCGCGTGGGTGCGTCAAAGCCGAGTGTCGCGGCGGTGGCGTCACGGTCGATAGGGAAAGTGGTTCCCGCCAGCGCGGCGGCCCCAAGCGGCGAGACATTCAATCGCTTGCGACAGTCCGTCAGACGACTGTAGTCCCGCTCCAGCATTTCGTTCCAGGCCAGTAAGTGGTGGCCGAAAGTTACCGGCTGGGCTACCTGCAAGTGAGTGAATCCCGGCATCACGGTGCTGGCATGTTGATCTGCCAGGTCAACGATGCCAGTTTGCAGACGGGTCAGCTCGGCGTTTATGCCGTCGAGTGCGGCACGCAGATAGAGACGCAGGTCGGTAGCGACCTGATCGTTGCGCGATCGCCCGGTGTGAAGCTTTTTACCCACGTCGCCAATCAGCTCAGTGAGTCGCGCCTCGATATTCATGTGCACATCTTCACGCGCGACTGACCACTCAAAGGCACCTTGTTCGATCTCGGCAAGGACATCGGTCAGGCCTTGTTGAATCGCAGCATTTTCATCTGCCGTCAAGACACCTGTGGACATCAGCATCTCGGCATGGGCCCTGGAGCCCGCGATGTCGTAAACAGCGAGTTGGCGATCGAAGGCTTCCGATGCGGTAAACCGTTGCACGAAGGCGTTCGTGGGCTCGCTAAAACGTCCGCCCCACAACTCCTGACTGTTCTCTGTCTTTCGATCGCTCATGATCTGCCATCGTCTCGCATGATTGCACGACGATTCTACCTTGGACGCCTTCCCACTGCCCCGTTTCAGAGCGGTAAAACGTCGCCCCATGCTAAACTGGGACCATAAATAGGGGGAATAACGTGTCTGAAAGCATCGTGATCGCTACGCGAGAGAGTCCACTCGCCCTGTGGCAGGCCGAACATGTGAAGTCACGCCTTGAGGAAGCGCACCCGGGCATTGAGGTGTCGCTACTCGGCATGACCTCGCGCGGTGATCAGCTCCTCGATAAACCACTCTACAAAGTTGGTGGGAAAGGCCTTTTTGTCAAAGAACTGGAAACCGCTTTGCTGGATGAGCGAGCAGATATTGCGGTTCACTCGATGAAAGACGTGCCGATGTTTATGCCGGACGGGCTGACGTTGGGTGTGATTTGTGAGCGCGAGGATCCCCGCGATGCGTTGGTTGGATGCACTGATTTCGAGCAGCTTGCCCAAGGCGCGCGTCTCGGAACATCGAGTTTGCGTCGCAGCTGCCAACTGAGTCGGCATCGCCCCGACTTAGAGATCGGCTTTCTGCGGGGCAACGTCAATACGCGCCTCGCAAAACTGGATGGCGGCGAATTTGACGCCATTATCCTCGCCTGCGCCGGCCTGATTCGCCTGGGTTTCGAGGATCGCATTGGCGCTGCAATCGACCCTGATCTGTCATTGCCAGCCGCAGGGCAAGGCGCTGTAGGGATTGAATTTCGTGAGTCGGATCAACGGGTTCGTGATCTGCTGGCTCCACTGGATCATGAGGGCACGGCCACGCGCGTGCTCGCGGAGCGGGCGGTAGTCCGCCGACTCGATGGTGGCTGCGACGTCCCGATCGCGGCGTTCGCCGAGTTCGAGGGTGACGGCTTGTGGTTGCGCGCACGCGTCGGTGCGACAGATGGAACCAGCCTCCTGGAGGCGGAAGCGCGAGGCGCTGACCCGGATCAACTGGGTCAGCGTGTTGCAGAGATGCTGCTCTCACAGGGAGCGGAGGATCTGATTCGCGCGGCGAGGGGATGACGACAGTTGTTCTGACCCGGCCGCAGGCTGACAGCGAGCGACTGTCTCATGCCCTGCAGCGGGAGGGCTTTCAAACCCGGGTTATTCCTATCATGACCATTCAGGCGATACCGGCCTCAGAGCGGGCGCTTGCGCCTGCTCTGAGCGATGACGCCTTGTGCATTTTCATCAGTGCCAATGCCGTGCGATTCGGGTTGCCGCAATTGGGTCCCGAGTTGGCGCGCTGCTCAGACCTCACAGTGATTGCGGTGGGGAACAAAACACGCGACACCTTGGCAGCAGAAGGGATTCAGGCACAGGTACCGGTTCGGGCTGACTCGGAGGGGTTGCTGGCGATGCCCGCACTCTCTGCGCCTGATTCGCGCGACGTTGTCATTGTAAAAGGCGAGGGCGGTCGCGAGCTGCTGGCATCTGAACTCACCCGCCGTGGGGCCCGTGTCACAGAGTGGGGGTGTTATCGCCGATGCTGGCCAGATGTCGACGTGTCGAGATTGACTGAAATCAGCGCGGGGCTGATTTTTCAGGCAAGCAGTGGCGAGATGCTGTCACGATTGGCGGAATTGTTGGCTGGTGAGGGGCAGGAGGATCTGTTCCAATCACCGATCATCGTCCCCTCGGACCGCGTTGCCAGCCTCGCTACAGAGATGGGCTGGGGGCAGGTGGTCCGTGCGGAAGATGCCAGTGACGATGCATTCATGCGCGCGCTGAAGCAGCACACACAGCCAGGAACCAACAGATGACAGAACCGGTTGCGCCCGCGGAGACTCCGACCGCGCCAACAGCAAAACCCAACGCGGCAAAAGGGTCGCGAGGACGGCGGTGGGCGATCGGCCTGTCGCTGTTCACGCTGCTGACGCTGGCCGGATTGACAGCGACCGGCTACTGGTTGGGCTGGCCCTGGGTGCAGGCGCAGTGGCAACGATTTGAAAATCTGGAGCGTCAGCTTGCTGACGTCCAGGCAGCGCCGACTGAACCGGCGCCCGATGTGGCCGCGTTGGCGCGAGCCGCTGCCGATCAGCGCGTCGAGGCTGGTTTGGCAAAGGTTGAGGCTGATTGGCAACGGGAGCTTTCTGCCCTTCGCGCGCGGCAGAATGCTGAGCGTGCTGAATCTGTGCGCCAGTTAGGCGGCCGTATGGGTCGGGTAGAAGATCAGATGGACCGACTCTTGGCGGTCGATCGACGCGCTTGGTTGGGGCAGGAGGCCGTATTTCTGACGCGCTTGGCCGGGCAGCGGCTGTTGGTGGCGCGTGACGTGGATGCCGCGTTGGCCCTGCTGGACCAGGCCGATGTGCTGCTGCGCGACACCGGTGAGCCAAAGTTTGAGGGGGCGCGTCTGGCGATTGCCCGCGACCGCGCAGCGCTCGCGGCGGTGCCCCGAGTGGATCAGGTGGGGCTCTATGCAAGATTATCCGGGCTCATCGATCAGGTAGACAAACTGCAGCTGGAGTTTGAAGCGCCCTCTGAGGAAGCTCAGCCTGCTGTGGCACCTGATACAGGGTGGTGGGCGCAGGCAGCCAGTGGTTGGCGCGCCGCGCTGGCAAAGTTATCAGATCATTTGATTGTCCGGCGTCGCAGCGATGAGATCGCGCAACTGATGACTCCCGAGTGGGCGGCGCTGGCCAGGCAGAATATCCGAATGCTGATCGAGCAGGCGCAAATTGCCATGCTGTCAGCGAATCAGCCTCTGTTCGAACGATCGCTGCAACGCGCGTCGGGTTTCGTCGCGTTATTTGCAGAACAGGATGCGGAACGCGTAACCAGTATTGTGCAGACTCTCGACGTACTCCGAAGTGAGACGATTGCGCCGGAACTACCTGAGCTTACTGAAACCCGTAGCCTGCTCGAGAGCGAAGTCGAACGACTGGGTAACAGGACGGCGCCCTGACCATGGCGCGATTCAGTTTGTATCTGGTGTGCTCTCTGGTACTGGGTGCCGTGCTGGTCAACGCTATCTCGCAGGACCCCGGCTATCTATTGCTGACCTGGGGCGACTACCAGGTGGAGACATCTGTTTGGCTTGCACTCAGTGCGCTGGTGCTTTCTCTCTTGCTGCTGTGGTTTGTTCTCCGGGCGCTGCGCACCACGCTGAGGGTGCCACGCGCGCTGCGTCGCTGGTTGGGGATACGCTCTGCTCGCGGTGCACAGCGCAGAGCGGACAAAGGCTTTACCGCCTTTTTTGAGGGCCACTGGGATGTGGCGGAGAAAGCACTCAAGAAAGGCGGCGCTCCCGACGAGCAAACAATCTTGCACCCCCTTTATGCGGCGCTTGCAGCATTGCATCGCGGAGAATCGGCGCGCGCGCTGATGTTACTGGAGCAGGCTGAAACAGAGGGATCGGCCCCCGCCCCGCTCATCGCACTTGCCAGGTTCGAGTGTTACCTAGATGCCGGCTCTGCCGACCAGGCCGAGCGATCGTTAGAGCAGCTGTCTAACTCAGATCGCAAAACGCCCCGCGCTAAGGCGTTGCGGGCTGAACTCGCTTTCTTGCAGCGGGATTGGCAGCCATTGATCGAACTGCTGCCTGACGTCCGACGTGCCAGGACAGCGCCCGATGAGCAGATCAAGGTGTGGGAGCGAGAGGGCTGGATCGGTCTGCTCACACAGGCAGATGACGTTGTGCCTGTCTGGAAACGCGCACCGGATGCGCTCAAAGCACCAGGGCAACCGCTTTGGCCTTTACTGCTGGATATCTTGCAGCAAGGCACCCAAACAGATGCTTTGCAAAAGGTACTCCAAGAGCGCCTGCAGCAGCATTGCGAACCGGCGACGCTCGAGGCGCTGCCCCGCCTGCCCGATCGCCAGTTAGTAAAAATGAAAAAAGCGATTCAGCGCTGGTGCAATGAGGACAGCAACGGTCATTGCCAAGCTACGTTGGCTCGTATTGCGCGAATTGAGGGTGATGCTGAAGCGGAGGCAGACCTGTGGCAAAAGGCGCATGCATCTCATCCGTCTGCGTCACACGCTGCAGGCTGGGCAGACTGTTTGCGTCATCAGGGTAAGGAGGCGGAAGCGGCGGAGCTGGAGGCGGAGGCCTTAGCGGCCTTGCGCTAGAAGTATTGGGAGAATCTGTGGAGTGATTGCTCTAGCGGCCCGGCAAGACAATACCGAGAGTCTCCCACAAGGAATCAACGCGCTCGCGTGTGGCAGCGTCCATCTCGATTGTGCGGCCCCACTCGCGATCGGTTTCACCTTCCCACTTGTGGGTCGCATCCATGCCCATCTTGGAGCCCAGTCCCGCAACAGGGGACGCAAAATCCAGATAATCGATCG
>JBELDB010000053.1:0-11505 GCA_042094525.1 Congregibacter sp.
GGGGTCGCCTCAGCACCGCGCGGCTTGGCGGTCTCATACACCCAGCCCACGCCCAATTCGGGTAGTGTGTCCCGGTTGATTTGACCCAGAGCTGAATGGCGCTGTTCATCATAGGTCCCGCCGTACGTGAGCCACATCTCGGGCTCGTCCGCCGCTGCAGCAATACGATCTGTATCCACCTGCGCCGGCGCCACATTTTTGGCATCAGCAATTGACCCAACCGGTGCGTCTTCAGACTGACCACCACAGGCGACCAACGCGAATGCAGCAGACAGAATAAAAACTGAGCTAAATGAGCGATGCATGATGTTTCCCCTGACGGATTTTTCTTTTGTGTTAGGCCTAATAGTGTAGCCAAATTCAGGCCACACCGCGCTCGCGGGCATCACACTACCTAGGACACAAAATAAGGGCAATCGAAGGGCTTTCCAGCACCCTCGCCCGCGTTATTTGACGGCACGGACATGCGCGATGGGAACTCTCGGCGTTATTTAGAGAGGAAGGACATTCCCTCTTCTAGGCCACGCAGGGTCAACGGATACATCTTGCCTTCCATAATTTGCCGCGTAATGGCTATCGATTGGGTGTATTCCCACTCGTCCTCGGGCACGGGATTAATCCAGATGCACTTCTCATAGGTCTCTCTCATCCGACGCATCCACAGCTCTCCGGACTCTTCATTCCAGTGCTCTACCGAGCCACCGGGCTGCATAATTTCATAGGGTGACATCGAGGCATCGCCGACAAAGACGACTTTATAATCGTGGGCATACTTGTGCATCAGATCGAGGGTTGCGGTTCGCTCGTTGAAGCGGCGCACATTGTTTTTCCACACACTCTCGTAAATAAAGTTGTGGAAGTAAAAGTATTCAAGATGCTTGAACTCAGTCCGCGCCGCTGAAAACAGCTCCTCGCACACCTTAACGTGAGGGTCCATCGACCCGCCAACGTCGAGAAAAAGCAGCACCTTCACCGCGTTATGGCGCTCAGGCACCATCTTGATATCGAGCAATCCTGCATTGCGCGCCGTGGACTTGATGGTGTCATCAAGGTCCAGCTCTTCAGTAGCACCGGTACGCGCAAATTTACGAAGTCGACGCATCGCGATTTTGATATTGCGGGTACCTAGCTCAACGCCATCGTCGAGATTTTTGAAATCTCGTCGATCCCATACTTTGACTGCACGCTTGTTTTTGCTCTCACCGCCGACGCGAATGCCTTCCGGGTGATAGCCATCGTTACCAAAGGGTGAGGTGCCCTCGGTGCCAATCCATTTATTACCACCCGAGTGGCGCTTTTTCTGTTCTTCTAGACGTTCTTTGAACTGCTCGATCAACTCCTCAAGCCCGCCCAGACTCTCGATCTTGGCTTTATCCTCCTCGGAGAGCTGCTTCATGAACTCCGAGCGCAACCAGTCATCGGGAATCATCGCTTCGATGACATCGTCCAAAGCCTCAAGGTCCTGAAAGTGCAGCCCAAAAGCCTGGTCGAAGCGGTCATAATACTTTTCGTCTTTGACCAGAATGGCGCGGGATAAAGAATAAAAGTCATCCATGTCGCCAAACGCGAGGCGCTGCTCCATCGCCTCAAGCAAGTCGAGCAGCTCTCTCGGCGTCACAGGGACGCCAGTGTCTTTCAGCACATGAAAGAAGTTAACCAACACTGCGTTAGCGCGCCTCGCGTCGATGCATGAAGGCCAGACGCTCCAGCAGCTGCACATCCTGCTCGTTTTTCAGTAGCGCCCCATAGAGCGGGGGTATCGCTTTGGTTTGATCGCGATTTTTAAGTACTTCATCAGGAATATCGTCGGCCATCAGGAGCTTCAACCAGTCGATCAGCTCGGAGGTCGAAGGCTTCTTCTTGAGCCCCGGTATCTCCCGCAACTCAAAAAAGACCTCCAGCGCCTCCTGCACCAGACTCTTCTTAATTTTCGGGTAATGCACCGCGATAATTTCCTTCATCGTTTCCTTGTCCGGGAAATTAATGAAGTGGAAAAAGCAACGGCGAAGGAAGGCGTCGGGCAATTCCTTCTCGTTATTGGATGTAATGATGATGATCGGGCGGTGTTTTGCTTTGATCGTCTCGCCGGTTTCGTAAACGAAAAACTCCATGCGATCGAGCTCGACCAGCAGGTCATTCGGGAACTCAATGTCTGCCTTGTCCACCTCATCGATCAACAACACCACCTGCTCGTCTGCTGCGAAGGCGTCCCACAACTTACCGCGCTTGATGTACTGACTGATGTCCTCGACCTTGCCATCACCCAGCTGCGAATCTCTCAGCCGCGACACGGCATCGTACTCATACAGACCCTGTTGTGCCTTGGTCGTAGATTTGATGTGCCATTGGATCAGTTCTTTGCCCAGGCCGGCGGCCACCTCCTCCGCCAACATAGTTTTCCCCGTGCCGGGCTCACCTTTAATCAGCAAAGGCCGCTGGAGTGCCACCGAAGCGTCAACCGCCATCCTCAGGTCGTCCGTGGCGACGTACCGCTCTGTTCCTTCAAACTTCATACCTAACCGCTCTCGTATCCGTTTTCATGAGGCCGAGCAGACTAACCGAAGTCTGTCCGACAAACCACTCAGTACCGGGCCCGGCGGGCTCCCCTGCGCGCCCAAGTCACTCCAGCCACGACACCCAGCACTGTACCGACAAGAAGCCAAAGCGCAGGAGCAACAGCGGACGCCGCACCCTCTCCAAAAAGCGTGTTGAACACCACTATGATGAGTGCAGGCGCCATCGACTGGATTTCGGGTCCAGGAAAGGCCGGCGCCAACAGGAGCCCTCCAATCAATCCCAGTGCTGCGCCACCTGCGGGCCTGAGCGGCATGGAGAACCAGAGCCTGCGCATCAGGACGAGCCCGATGATCGCTGCAACCCAGTACAACAGCATGGCGGTAAGGTAGGACGGTGTTGTTAACATGGAGCGGGCTCCGTTGTGTCGGCGGGCGCGAGCGGCTGGGGTGGCAGCTGCAAAAAATAACCTTTAGCTACGATCTCCTCCATCACTCGAGCAGCGGGCTGCGCAGCAAGAGGTCGGTCGACCGTAAGCGTCATAGACAGGACTTTCTCGGCCGGCAAGAAAACCTGCTCCAAGCCATCTGGCCATTCACTGGGGGATACGCCCTCGGGAACATAGAGAAACGTATCTGGCCTTCGCGCCGTCTTAAAGACATCGACGGCAATCGCCTCCGGCAGTGTCACGATGGAGGCTCCCGTCGTAGCGCCTGACGCAAAGGCTCGACCACTGTATCTCCGCGCCATCCAGACCAGCTGTCTGGCGCAGACAGGGTTGCGTCGACCTCTAGACGGATCAGTTGCTCCAAGTCTGCTTTGGGCATCAGCACTTCAGGCGGAATTTCCAGTGAGTCCGCGATCTGCTTGAGGCGATCAGAGAGGACCGATACCAGTCCGCGCTGCTCCCCGGACAAGGGTCGCACGATTGCCACAGACGCCCGCTCCGAAGCGTCCTCTGCCGCGCGCACAGTGCGCTGCACCAGCTCGTCACCTGCTCTGCGAACGAGGCCCTGGGGCATATCCTCCACAGCAGCCAGCGCGCTCACCGAACGCGGCACCGCGCGCGCAATGGCCATCACGATCTTATCGTTCAGTATCCAGCTCCGAGGCCGATCCCGGTCATGCGCCTCCTGCTCGCGCCACGCCACTATTTCAGTCAGCACACGTTGCTGCTCAGGGGGCAGCCGATAGGCTGTTTTGAATTTACTGATGGGTGGCTTCCCCCCGGGTCTCAAACGCGCACCCTCTTCCAATACCCAATCAAGGCGGCCCAGTTCCGCGGCGCGAGCTTGTAGCTGGACACCCATGGGGTGAAGGTAGGTTACGTCTTGGGCTGCGTACTCCACCTGCGCATCGCTGAGCGGCCGCTGCAACCAATCGGACTGGGTTTCATCTTTAGGCAAATCGATATCGAAAAAGTGCGCGACCAACGCCCGATAACTCTGACCCGCGCCGAGACCGGTCAAGGCAGCGGCCCGCTGGGTATCCAACAGCGGCCTAGGCAAAACACCCAGCCAATGAGAGAACACCTCCAGATCTTCACTCGCACTGTGAATCAATTTGGTTTGGGAGGGATCAGTCAGAAAATCCTGCAATGCGGTCAGATCGCCGAGCTGCAGGGGGTCAATCAGGTAGGCCGTCTCACCCCAGCAGAGCTGCAGCAGTGCCACCTGAGGGAAAAAAGTGTCGCGACGACGAAATTCAGTGTCCACCGCCACCAATGCGTGATGACGATTCTCTAATAGCAGCGCCGTCACTCCATCGCTATTGTCAATCAGCACGCAACTCACTCGCGCACCACCGTTCTGCCGCTGAGTGCGTGCGCCAGCGTGTTGGCATCGGTATATTCCAACTCTCCGCCCAGCGGCACACCGTGGGCAATACGGGACACCGTCACCGAGGCTTCGCGCGCGCGCTCACTAATGTAGTAGGCGGTTGCCTCGCCCTCCACGGTGGGATTCGTTGCCAAAATAACCTCGCTGATTTCGCCACCAGAGAATCGCTGACACAGTGCATCCAGACCGAGCTGCTCAGGACCAATGCCATCGATGGGCGACAGATGACCCATCAGCACATAGTAATGGCCGCGGAAACTGCCGCTTTGCTCAATCGCCATGACGTCAGCAGGCGCCTCGACGACGCACAGTGTTGTCGGGTCACGTTTGAGATCCGAACAGATCTCGCAGACCTCCAACTCAGTGAAGTTACGACAACGACTGCAATTTTTGACTTTAGAGAGCGCAACCTCGATGGCCTCGGCGATCTTCTGGGCGCCTTCACGGTCCCTCTCCAGTAAGTGAAGTGTCATCCGCTGGGCCGACTTGGGCCCCACACCGGGGAGATGCCGGAGGCCGTCGATCAGTGCCTCAATAGATGGACTTAATTTCATGTCTATCAGCGCCTTAGCGTAACTTTATAAGCTGACGAGGCAGCGCAGCGAGGCTCAGTCATAGCCGCCCCTCGGCGTCAGCGCCATGGCCTTCGGGCTCCCCATCCGCCAGATTGGGCCGGATACTGCCAGGGATGATCTGGCCGTCAAAAGCCTCCATCAATGTGCGCAGGGCATCGTCGCTGGAGATGGCCTGCTCAGCGTCCGCCAGTCGTGCGGCCGCCATTGCCGCCCGGTAGCTGGCCGGCGTGCCACCGCCGTGCTCTGCCACCACAATTTCTGCAGTGACAGCCTCCCCTAATTGCTGCTGCAGCGCCTGCGTGAGCTGCAAGGGGTGACGATCATTAAGCAAGGTGGCATCACGCTCAGCCAGACTGAATCTGAGGGTCGTATCTGCCACCTCCGTCAGCTCGAGGTTGAGCGCGATGTTGTGCAAAATCCCACTAAACTGAAATCGCTCAAACTCGGTGGGCCAAGTTTCGGTCCGAAAGGCCTTCAAGTCGATCGACTGCGGCGCGACAGCCTCATCCTTACTCTGCTCGGAAGTGTGCTCCTCCGCCTGGGCCTCATCGGGTACTGCCGACGGACGGACGCGCTCTGGGGTCACTGCAAGCGGTGCAGCCGGTGGCGTCTTCGCCGCTGAAGAGTCGATCTGTGTGGCCCCTCGCTCCCCACCAGCAGCCACCGGGGTCGCCGGTGGCTTAGGCTTTTTTGCCGGGGGATCTCCCGCCGCGGGTTGAGCCTGAATGATCGATGCGGGCCGGAAAGCAATCATGCGCAACAGAATCATCTCGAGCCCGGCTCGCGCTGAAGAGGCGAGGTGCACTTCTCTTCGCCCACCGACAGCCATCTGCCAGAACAACTGCGTGTCATCAATCGTGGCCCGCGCCGCCAACTCAGCCACGCGAGCCTGATCGGGCCAGCTAGTGTCCAGCGCCTCGGGAACCGTCTGGGCAATCGTCATTTGATGCAGAATGTTGCTCAATTCATCCAGCGTGGAGACAAAGTCAGGCGCGTGTTCGGCAATCTGGGCCACCAGCGACAATACCGCAGCGGGATCCTCATCGAGAATCGCTGAGACAACATCCAGTACTCTGCCGCGATCTACGGTACCCAGCATCTCTGCTACGTCGGCACCGGCCAGTTTACCTTCGCCGTAAGCAATCGCCTGATCAGTGAGGCTCAGCGCGTCGCGCATAGACCCCTCAGCTGCCCGCGCTATCAGCGCGAGTGCTTCGGCGTCGGCGCTGACTGACTCGGCGTCGAGAATATGCTCTAGGTGCGCCACAATTTGTTCAGGCTGCATGTTCTTGAGGTTGAATTGCAGGCACCGAGACAGCACCGTTGCCGGAAGCTTCTGCGGGTCAGTGGTGGCCAGCAGGAACATGGCATGAGGAGGCGGCTCCTCCAATGTTTTCAACAAGGCATTGAAGCTGTGGTTAGACAGCATATGCACCTCGTCAATCAAATAAATTTTGTAGCGGGCGTGCGTCGGCGTGTACTGCACGTTTTCCAGCAGCTCGCGGGTGTCTTCTACCTTGGTCTTTGAGGCCGCATCGACTTCGATCAAATCGACCGATCGACCCTCGGCGATCTCTGCGCAGGCGCCACACTCACCGCAGGGCGTCGCTGTGACCCCTGTGTCGCAGTTGAGGCACTTGGCGAGAATGCGCGCGACAGTGGTTTTGCCTACGCCGCGCGTCCCGGTAAACAGGTAGGCATGGTGCAGTCGCCCCGATTCCAACGCGTTGATCAGTGCCTGCAGCACGTGCTGCTGCCCAACCATCTCGGTGAAGTTGCCGGGTCGCCATTTTCGGGCGAGAACCTGATGAGACATGCCAGACCATCCGCGATTAAAGGAGGCGACTCGGACAGCCACACCCCGGCACCCGAATCAGTAACTACCGTTGCTCCCTTCCGGGCCTGGCGGGGTTCATCACTTATCGCTGCGAGGGGACCATCCGAGTCACCACAGAGCCCGCACTAAGGCGGGGCCGCTAGTGTCGCGAAAACCCTGCAGACACGCAAGCTGACAAGCGAAAAGCCGCTTTCCACATAAATGTTAATCATATTTACATTTAATGTGAATCTGGTTAACATTGTCTGCCGTTGGAAGTCCGTTGTTAACCGCTCGAGACTGAAGCTTTGAACCCGAATCTTTATAAATCACTGTGGGCAATCGCCTTGGCAGTTGGCCTGACGCTCAGCGCTACCGCGCTCATCAAGGGCAACAAGGTGACCACCACGTCTGTCAAGCGCGCTCCGATGCCAGTAGCGGCGACGCTCTACCAACAGCAGCCCGCGTTCACCCGCGGGGCTAATTATCTTGGAGTGATTCGTGCCGGCTCCGACAGTGTCGTGGGTTTTGAAGTCGCGGGAGTGCTGATCGGCCTCACCGCGACCGAGGGCATGCGGGTGTCACCCGGTGACGTGCTCGCACGATTAGGCACGGACCGCAGGCAGGCGCGTCTGGACGCAGCCGCCGCCACCTTTAATCGGGTCGCCGCTGAACGCGCTCAAGCCGAAGCCCGAGCTGAGCGCATAGCGCAGCTGGTCAAGGATGGCTCAGCTTCCGAACAGGATTACGATGACGCGCGATTCTCGGCCCAGGCGCTGACTGCCGCAGAAAGCACAGCAGCAGCCCAACGTCAGTCGGCCCAACTGGAACTCGAGAAAAGTACTTTACGTGCACCCTACGAGGCCGTCGTGGCTGAGCGACTGGTGCAAACCGGCGCGGTGGTGGCGCCAGGCACCCCAGTACTCCGACTGGTGACCGCCACAGGCAGAGAGGCGCACGTGGGTGTACCCCCCAATGTGGCACGGAGACTGGCTGTGGGAACCACCTACTCACTAGCGCTTCAGGGTGAGCAGGTGACTGCCGAACTGCGGTCCATTCGAGATGACCTCGACCCCACCACTCTTACCGTGGGCGCTGTGTTTGATCTGCCCGCAAATACCGCGGTGGCCGTCGGTGAATCGGCGGTGCTGCAGATTGCGGAAACCGTCGACACCGCTGGCGGCTGGCTTCCCATTTCCGCGCTACTCGAGGCACCCAGGGGTCTCTGGGACGTGCTGACGATCACGCCAGACGCTGCAGGCAAACAACGTGCGCAACGAGAGAGTGTTGAAATTCTATACACCCGCGGCAACCAAGTGTTTGTGCGCGGCACTCTGGCAAATGGAGTATCGGTTGTCGCCTCGGGCTTACAGCGCATCAGCCCCGGGGATCTTGTCGAACCCATTTTCGATAACACTCCGCCAAACACTGCAGTCGCGGCTCCGGGCTCATGATCGCAAAGCTACTGAACGCCAATACTCGCTATCTGGCGCTCGTTATTCTGGCGATTCTGGTTGTCGGCTACACCAGCATGAGCGGCATGGCGCGCAAGGAAGACCCGGCCATCACCCCGTGGTTCGCCAAAATTCAGATTTTCTTTCCTGGCGCGAGCCCTGCGCGAGTGGAAGCGCTGATCACCAAACCCATGGTCGATGCGCTGCGCGAAGAGCCCGATGTCATGGAGGTTGACGGCACGTCCGCGTCCGGCGTGTCACTCATTTTCGTAGAGGTCGACTACAAAGCGCCCCCGACCCGACTCAAACAGATCATGGCCGAGCTGAGAGACGTCGTTGACCGAATAGCGATGACGTTCCCCCCGGGCACCTCGCCGCCTGACTTCGATGACGAAATCTGGACTGAGTACGTCAAAATCATTGCGATCAGCGGTGCTGACGGCCGTGAGCTGCCACCGGCTCAACTGCGACGACAGTCACTGCTCTTCGCCGACGCTGCCCGCAGCGTGCCGATGACAAGGCGGGTCAAGCTATACGGCCTGCCTCAGGAAGAAGTGCGAGTCGAACTCGATGAGACGCGGCTATCCATGCTGGGCGTCTCGATCGGCGAGGTCTCGGCAGCACTCGCTGAGGCCGATGCAAGGACCCCTGCCGGCCAGCTGACCGGCGCGGGCGCCGCCTTGACGGTAGAGTTAACCGGAGAATTTACTGACCTTGAATCGGTGCGCAACGTGATCGTGCGCGGCCTACCCGACGGACGCGCGATCCGCATTTCAGATCTCGCTCAAGTGCGCAAGACCGAAGTCACGCCATTCGAGAGCGTGTCGCTCTCCAATGGCCAGCGCTCAGTGCTCATTGCGGCTGAGATGCAACCGGGCTATCAGGTGGACCGCTACGGTTCGGCATTCGACGCTTTCCTCGAGTCATATCGTGACGCCGCCCCTACTGGAGTAAGCATCGAGACCAGCTTTGATCAGGCGGGCTATACCAAAGATCGGCTGCTGAGCGTCGGTAAGAACTTGTTAATGGGTATCTCACTGGTGCTCATGGTGCTACTGGTCACTTTAGGCTGGCGTGCAGCGCTCGTGGTGGCCGTGATCCTGCCCCTGTGCACGCTGATGTCGATGATCGCCCTCTTCTATCTGAAAATTCCGATTCAGCACATGTCGGTGACCGGACTCGTCGTGGCGCTGGGCTTGCTGGTCGACGGCTCTATCGTGATGACCGATGAGATTCGCAAACGCCTCTTAGCAGGGCTCCCCCCGACCGAGGCCATGCGAGGCGCAGTGACGCGGATGCGGATTCCTCTGATGTCTTCCACCCTGACCACGGTGCTTGCTTTCATTCCATTGGTCTTACTGCCCGGCGCCGGGGGCGACTTTTTAGGCTCTATCGCCATAGCGGTCGTGGCGATGCTCGTATCTTCTTTTGTGCTCGCGGTAGCCGTGACACCGGTTCTGGCATCTCGCTGGCTGCCCTCCGGTATTGCTTTGGAGCGTCGCTGGTGGCGAGCGGGGGCCGACAACAAAGCTTTGGCTGCGGTATTTCGGCGCTCACTAAATTGGTCCATTCGCAACCCGCTGGGCGCCTTTGCCCTCGCCTTGGCGCTACCCATGACCGGGTTTTTGAGTCTCGGCACACTGACCTTGCAGTTTTTTCCTGGCACGGACCGTGATCAGATGTATTTGGACGTCAAACTCCCAGAGGGGGCGTCAATCGACGACTCGCTGGCATTGGTCACCCAAGTCGACCGAAAGCTGCGCGCCGAACCACTGATCCGTCGGGTCGACTGGTCGATTGGAGAGAGCCCGCCCGAGTTCTATTACAACCTGCGTGCCAATGTGAAAGGCGTACCGAGTTGGTCCCGGGCACTGGTTTTGACCACCGATGAAAACCAGACCGACGAGCTGATCCGACGCCTGCAAAACGAAATTGACCGGGAATACCCCCAGGCGCAGATCTTGGTTCGCGGCATCGATCAAGGCCCCCCCGTGGAAGCACCACTGGAGGTGCGGCTTTATGGCCCCAGTACCGAAGTGCTCAAAGAGCTGGGGGAGCAATTTCGGCAGCGCGTTGCGGCCCTGCCCGACGTGACACACACCAAAGTTTCCATGGCGCCCGCGCCGCCCAAAGTGGTCTTTGATCTGGACGAATCTTCACTAAAGCGCGCGGGGCTGAGTAAGGCCGAGGTCGCTCGAGGTATTGAGAGCGCCCTGAAGGGGCGGGTCGGCGGTGAATTACTGGAGGGCACAGAGCGACTGCCGGTCCGGGCGATCCTGAAACGGGAGGAATGGGACAGCACCGATGACCTGTCCAACATCCGGATTCCCGTGCAGCGCCGGGGCAACGACACACTGGTCCCCGCGGTGCCGCTTAGCGCGCTGGGCAGCGTGGCGCTCATCCCCGACGAGAGCCCCATCGCACGCAAAAATGGCGACCGGCTGAACAACGTGCAGGGGTTTCTCAAACGAGGCGTGCTCCCGGAAGAGGCCCTAAAAATGCTGGCGGCGGATCTACACGCTAACCCCGTCGCACTCCCCACGGGTTATGCCCTCGAATTCGGTGGTGACAGTCAGGAGCGCGATGAGCTGGTGGAAGATCTGATGGCGCCCCTTGGCACGATCCTCGCGGCAATGCTGGCGACCATCCTGCTGACCTTTAACTCCTGGCGACTGACCGGCATCGCATTTGGTGTCACCGGTTGCTCCTTTGGTCTCAGCCTGCTGGCACTGGCGGTATTCCAGTACCCATTAGGTATTCAGGCGCTGATTGGCGTCATCGGCTCGGTAGGTGTCTCGATTAATGCGGCGATCATCATTCTCAGCGGGCTCAAATTGAATGAGCAGGCGAGCCTTGGGGATCCCGATGCGATCGTCGATGTGGTGATGGATGCGAGCCGGCACATTGTCTCGACGACTGTGACGACATTTGGTGGCTTCCTGCCTCTGATATTGGAGGGCAGCCAGTTTTGGCCGCCTTTCGCGATGGCGATCGCCGGCGGCGTATTGCTCTCGACGGTCGTATCGTTCTACCTCGTGCCACCGCTCTATACCCTGCTGATGCATCCCGGGCGCCATTTCCTCAAGCCCAAATCTGATGCAACACCTGAACCGCGCATCGCGTTGCGGGAGGCAGCATGAGTCAGGCGCGCTGTAACTATCATCACGGAGATCTACGCAATGCATTGATCGTTGCCGCAGCGGAACTGATCGAGCGCAATGGCACGTTGGACTTTTCCATGGCGGAAGCGGCGGCGCGCGCAGGGGTCAGCGCTGCTGCACCCTACCGGCACTTTGCCGATAAGGAAG
>JBELDB010000054.1:0-11063 GCA_042094525.1 Congregibacter sp.
TCTTGTCAGTGGTACCCGAGACCTACAACTTTGCCTTGTCTGCCGCGCTGGCCACGGGGCTGCCGATTGTCGCGCTCGATGCCGGCGCGATTGGGGAGCGCCTCGAAAAGGTTGAGGGCGCGATAGTCTTGCCTTTGGATGCGTCGTCTCAGCAGGTGCTCGATGCTTTACTGGCTGTGGAGAGCATCTACGAACTCCGTGGCGCTCAAGCGGATCATCCCCTGCATGTGATGGCCGTGTCTGCTTATGTTGCCACCTACAGTGAACCGCTGGCCGATGCGACGTCGTCCAGTCTCAATAGTGAGGAAATGGCCGCTACGATGATCTGCATGCGGGAGGCAGCGCCGCCTGTCATGCGGGCCAGGCGCGAGATCAGTGAGCTGCTGGAGCAAGCGATTGATTGCCGCCTAAGCGAGGCAACAGCGCAGCTTCGGGAGCAGGCTATTCAAAACGAGAGACAACTGTTGGAGCGCAATGCTCACGTTGTGGCTGCCGAACGCGAGATCGAGCACCATCAAGCATTGATCCAACAACAGCAAACGGCTCATGAGGATGAGACCAATGAGCTGAAGACAGTGATCCAACAACAGCAAACGGCTCATGAGGATGAGACCAATGAGCTGAAGACAGTGATCCAACAACAGCAAACGGCTCATGAGGATGAGACTAATGATCTGAAACAGACAGTCAGTAGCTTGACTGAGGCACTTCAGGAAGTCAGGGGGGAGCTGAGTGCGTTGCAGGAAACCCACCAATCACAATCGGAGCGTCTCTCAGAAAGGGAGTCGCTGACCGTTACGCTGGCCGACAGGATTCACGACATCGAGACCAGCACCACCTGGCGGCTCGCGGCCCCTCTGAGGTGGAGTGTAGACAGGGCGCGGCGCGCTTTGGCGCCTTTAAAGCGCCGGGTCGAGTGGTGCCGCAGGGCGGTGGTGTTTGTGCGCTATCACTATGGTCTTGGCGGGATGTCTGCGCTGCGAGAGGCGATTGGCCGGCGATTGCGACAGAGCCAGCCCTCGCAGAGGGATAATGCCAAGGCACCGGTAGTGGACGATATTCCACCGCCTGATGAGACCATTACTTTCACCGCCTGCAACACGCCTAAGGTGTCGATTGTGATCCCCACTTATGGCGAACATGCGGTGACACGACAATGCCTCGCTAGCTTATCAATGAGTGACCCCGACCTTTCTTTTGAGGTGATTGTGGTGGATGACGCCTACAGCGAGCCACTCGACACCAGTTCTCTGGGCGTTGAAGGCGTCAGGGTGATCTGGAACAAGGAGAACCTGGGATTTCTGCGCTCGTGTAACCAGGCCATGACGTCGGCGCGCGGCGACTATCTTTTGCTGCTCAATAACGACACGCTGGTGCACCCGGGTGCGGTCGAAGCCCTGCTGAACACCTTTGAGGATCATGAGGCGGCGGGTGCGGTGTGTGCCCAGTTGCGTTTTGAAGACGGTTCACTGCAGGAGGCTGGTGGGATCGTGTGGCGGGATGGCTCCGCCTGGAACTGGGGTCGCGGAGAGGACCCCTGCGATCCGCGTTTCAGCTATCCGAGAGAGGTAGATTATGGCTCTGCTGCCGCATTGATGGTGGAGCGTGCGCTGTGGGAGCGAATCGGAGGCTTTGACGAGTCTTTCGTGCCGGCTTACTACGAAGACACGGATTTCTGTTTCGCAGTGCGTGCCGCTGGCTATCGTGTTATCTACCAGCCGCAGGCAGTGGTAACCCACCTGGAGGGCGTCTCCCATGGCACCGACACGGGTACCGGAATGAAGTCGCACCAGGTGACCAATCAGGGGCGCTTTGCGAAGAAGTGGCGGGAGGTGTTGGACAGCCATCGCGCCAACGGCGTGGACGCCATGCTCGAGCGCGACCGGGGTGCTCGTGCCCGTATTCTGTGGGTTGAGGCTTGCATGCTGACGCCCGACCAGGACTCAGGCTCCCTGCGCACCATTCGGTTGCTGCGAATTCTGGTGCAGATGGGTTGCAAAGTGACCTTCATCGCAGACAACCTAGATGGTGCGGAGCCCTACCGAACTCAGCTAGCGAGCGAGGGAATCGAAGTCATTCACGCTCCGTATTGCCAGTCCGTTGAGGACTATCTCAAAAAGCATGGTGATGAGTACGATGTGATCACACTCTGCCGCCACTACATTGCGATTCAACATACGGCGACAGTCCGAGCTGTGAACCCCGGCGTCCAGATCTGGTTCGACACTATTGATTTGCACTACCTGCGCTCTAGGCGGCAGTTCGCGCTCGACAACAAGAAAAGCACGCATGACCGCGCCGAACTGGCTTACCGCGAAGAGATGTCAGTGATCGCCGATTCCGACGTGACCCTTGTGGTCAGCGATATTGAGGTCGAAGAGCTGGCCAAAGAGGCTCCAGATGCTCGCGTGGCGGTGGTGAGCAATATTCATGAGCCACAGGCTGTTATTTCGCCCCATGAAGGCAGAGCCGGTGTCATGTTTGTGGGCGGTTTCCAACACCCTCCAAATATCGACGCGGTGGAATTTTTTGCTAACGAGATCTGGCCCCTCTATCGGCAGCGAGTCCCTGACGCTCAAGCGTTCATTATCGGCAGTAAAATGCCCGACCGGCTGCGCCAGTTTGGTGAAGAAAAGGGTTTGACGATGCTCGGTTTTGTCGAAGACCTAGAGCCTTACTACCAGCAATGTCTGATGGCGATTGCGCCGCTCCGTTATGGGGCGGGCGTGAAAGGCAAGGTGAATCAGGCGCTCAGTCATGGCATTCCCGTAGTAGGGACATCCGTTTCTTTTGAGGGGATGTATGTCCGAGATCGAGAACACGTTTCGATCGCCGACATGCCCGCGCATTTTGCAGAGTCGATGGCGGGGCTTCATGAGGACCCGTCTTTATGGGCCAGGCTGTCCCGTAACGGGCCCTCCTCGATTGAGGAGCAATTTTCGACTGGTGCCGCGCGAGAGACGCTGGAACAGCTGCTCACGGACGCGCTCTCACAGCGACTGGGCTGATTACCGATCTGCAGAGCGCCTCTTAATCAGCTCGCCAGCGAAGTCATACAACGCCTGATCCTGCTGGTTGATGTCCACTAATCGGTCCCAAAGTTCTTGGGTCATGCTGGCTCTGAAGGTCTCCAGCTGGTGTGTGAGGGGCGCATCAAAATCGTCAGACGAGATATTTTCGGCTCCGCCAAGTCGACTGGAGAACTCAATCCCATGGTTGGCGAGAGTGGCCTCGAACAAAGTCACATCCTCGGCATAGCTTTCAGTTCTGGCTATGCACGTTACGAGCCTCATATTATTGAATGCGAGATCCATGTCGTGAATGCAGGCCCCATTGATAATCTGCATCTGCGGCGCTCTGCAGTAAGCCCGTGAAAGTTGGTTTGCTTGAGCATTTGAAATGCTGAGCAGTAGCGAAGGATTACTCAGCCGCTCGGTAGCCCACGTTTGAAAAGACTCCAGGCGACCCTTCGTATTGAGTGCCGATGAGTCCACAGTATCTCCTGATGTTTCGAATAGAAATATCGACCTAATGCGCATTAGGGGATGCCGCAGAAACACCGCCGGGATAAATCTGATGTTGAGGGTAGAGGGCGCGGGAAGATAGATTTGGTGTGAGGACATGGAGATAATTTCAGGGTTCCCTTCTATGATCTCCGCCAGTTGATCTTGGTTGATTTGGAAGCCTGCAATGGGGCCATCGAAATTGACGTGGCGGTCTCCAAAATTGGCTTCTAGGAGCTTGCTGAAACTGGTGCCGGAATTCTTATAGATGTGGTAGTGGCAGATCACTGCTCGTTTTTGCATGGCTGGGTCCTCGTTGAGCCTTGGTTTGTGCTCTGCGCAGATTGAATGGCTTCGGGCCGCAAGGATACTGACCTTAAGGGCGGCCCGCCATAAGCGCAGGCGATTGGGTAGAAGACAAAAAAGAGCTGAAATAATGCCGACTTGTCGATCAATGGTTTTAGTTGGCCAGTGTTAAAGTGTGATAGTTGTTGGAGTAACAGCTTTTTTCGCGCCGTCCCATGAGCTTTGAAGACCGGCGTCGTTACCGTCCATGTGACAGGGCTGAGGTGTTTTTGGAGCAAGCTGAAGGCGCGATAGCGCTGCTGTCACAAGGAATAAGCATTAAACGCCGCGCGTCATTGAGTGCGGGCTAGAATTCATCGTGAGGAGCGCTTTTTTTGGAAGCCGCTGCAGTGACAGAACATCAAGCACCTTCATCAACGGTTGGGGAGCGCCTGGTCGAGCGTGGCTTGTTGAGCGAGCGAGATCTCGAGCGGGCCCGGATTGCCAAGCGAGAAATGGGGTGCATGCTGGGCGAGGCACTGGTGCGTCTGGGGCTGGTGGCCGAGAGCAACCTAGTGACGGTCCTCTGCGAAGAGTTGAACGTCGCCTTTGTTGCGAAGGAACACTACCCGGAAGAGCCAGTGATCCTCGATGATTTGCCAGAGCAATTCCTGCTGAATAATGAAGTGGTCCCTCTCTCGTACAGCGATGAGACAGTGGTTCTCGCCGCACTCAAGCCCCAGGATGCGTTCATCAAAAAGGCACTGCATCTCGCGACAGGGAAGACGGTTGAGTTAAGACTGGGACTGGCTGCTGATATTGAGGCAGCGTTGGAGCGCTACACACAGGATGAGGAAGAGGATGATCTCGACACATTCAGCGCCTTTGATGCGTCGGATGATGAGTTTGTTGAGCATCTTAAAGACCTTGCCAGCGAGGCGCCGGTCATTCAGAGGGTCAATCAGCTTATTCAGCGTTCACTCGATATTGAGGCTTCGGATATTCATTTGGAGCATTTCGATGATGGCCTGCGGTTGCGATACCGGATCGATGGTGTGCTGCAGGAGGCGAGTCAGATCAGCGACAGCAATCTTTCCGCTGCGGTTGTCTCGCGTATCAAGTTGTTAGCAAATCTAAATATCGCCGAGCGGCGACTGCCTCAAGACGGTCGGATCATGATGCGCGTCAAGGGTCATGAACTGGACCTGCGCGTGTCGACATTGCCTACTGTGCATGGCGAGGGCATTGTGATGCGGGTGCTGGACCGCGAGAGCATCAAACTGGACCTCGCTGACATGGGGTTCAGCGACGACACTTTTGAGAGCTATACAGAATTACTGAAGCGTCCCCATGGGATCTTACTGCTCACTGGCCCCACCGGTTCCGGTAAAACCACGACGCTTTATGCGTCGCTCTCCAATATGGACTCGGACTCGCTGAAGGTTATTACCGTTGAGGATCCGGTTGAGTACCAGTTGCACGGAATCAATCAGATTCCCGTGCACAGCCAAATCGGCTTAACTTTTGCCCGCGCGCTTCGTTCCATATTACGTCAGGATCCAGACATCATCATGATTGGAGAGATGCGGGATACTGAAACAGCACAAATCGCCGTTCAATCCGCGCTGACTGGGCACCTTGTGCTGTCAACACTGCATACCAATACCGCCGCTGGCGCGATTACTCGTCTCGAGGATATGGGAGTCGAGCGCTTCCTGATTACCGCTGCGGTCAATGGCGTGTTGTCTCAGCGACTGATTCGAAAGCTGTGTGGTGAGTGTAAGCGGCCGCTTGAACTCACCGACGATGTTCTTGGATCGATGGGCATCGGACCCTTCATGGTAGGCGGCAACAAAACAATATACGAATCTGTCGGCTGCGAGACCTGCAAAGGCACGGGCTATCGTGGACGAATGGCGATTCACGAATTGTTTGTGTTGGATGCGAGTGCTCAACGAGCAGTACTCGACGGAGCAGATGCGCACCAATTGCGCGAGCACGCGCGCGCCCGAGGCATGCGCACTTTATATGAGGACGGTTTGCGCAAAGTGGCGCTGGGGCATAGCTCTCTTGATGAGGTACTGAGAGTGACTCAGGATCAAAACGAAGAGGTTGAGGAAGTGCTGAATGCGTGAATTGGCTCCCTCAACGTTGACCGTTGGTTGATCGATGCCGGCCTTCAGATATAAAGCAGTGGGGCCGGCGGGTGGCAGCGATACCGGCACACTGACAGCTAAAGATGTTGCCGCAGCACAACGGCAACTTCGCGCGCAGAAGTTAACACCACTATCTGTGACGGTGACGACCGATGGTGCGGCTGGCCGTGCTCCAAAAGACTCGCCTGCTCTAGCGACCCCCGATATTGAGACGGCGCGTGCGTTGCTGGACAAGGTGTCGGCAAGAGCCAAACCAGGCCGCGCAAAAAAAACTATCGGTCGAGAGGATGTGCTGCGGTTCACTGGTGAGATGGCTGTACTGCTTCAAGCCGGGCTGCCGTTAGACCGGGCGATGCGGGTGCAGATTGAGTCTGCGCCTGAGGGTGCACAAAGGGCGCTACTGCAAGAGCTGTTGGAGGCCTTGAAAGGGGGTAAGGCGTTGAGTGCCGGCCTCGAGAAACGCCCCGATGTCTTCTCTCATTTTTACATCAACATGGTCCGCTCGGGTGAGGCTAGCGGCCATCTTGCGGATGTTCTGGCGGAGCTCGCAGCCTATTTGGAACGGTCCAAGACGGTGCGCGCTTCGGTGGTGTCAGCGCTCATTTACCCTGCCATTTTGGCTGCTGTCGCAGTGATATCGGTTTTCATTATGTTGGGGTATGTGGTGCCCGAGTTTGAGGCGCTCTTCGAGGATATGGGGGAATCGCTGCCGCTTTTGACGCAGGCCATCGTGGGGCTGGGCGATATCGTGTCGGCCTGGGGATGGCTAATACTCATCCTGGTTGCGGCGGCATATTGGTGGGTGCGTCGATGGGCAGGGACTGCGGCGGGTAAAGAGTGGTTAGACCTTAAGAGTCTCACCCTGCCGTTGGTGGGCTCCATTATGCTGAAGTACGAGGTGGCAAGATTTGCACGCACCATGGGCACGTTGCTCCATAACGGAGTCGCGATGCTGCGCGCGACAGACATTGCAGTTGGCACGGTGGGCAACGGATTGGTTCGGGCATCGCTGAGCGATATGCCAAATACCATCAAGCGCGGTGGGCGCCTCTCACAGGCGTTGGATGCCCGCGTATTTTCCCCTGTTGCGTTGCAAATGGTTCGTGTCGGCGAGGAGTCTGGCAGTCTGGATACTATGCTACTCGAACTCGCCCAAGTGTATGAAGCTGAGGTGGAAGACGAGGTCAAGCGCGCGTTGACGCTCTTGGAGCCGGCATTGATTTTGGGTATGGGCGGCATCATCGCCGTCATCATTATGGGCATATTGATGGGGATTCTCTCGGTCAATACGCTGGTGGTTTAACGGCGGGCAGGCGCCCAAAGTAGGGAGTGGTCAGGTGATAGATAAGAGACATAAACGGCATCGCGCCAAGGGTTTTACTTTGGTTGAACTGTTGGTCGTGCTCGCCATCCTTGGAATGTTGGCGGCGTTGGTCGGCCCCCAGGTCTTGAACCAGCTGGGCGGCGCGAAATCAAAGACTGCCGCTATTCAGATTCGCGATTTTGAACAGGCGATAGAGCTTTACAAGCTCGACACGGGCCGGTTCCCGCGTCAAGGAGAAGGACTTGAGGCGCTGGTGCGCAAACCCTCGGGCGCCAAGGGTTGGAACGGCCCGTACCTTAAAAAGGATGAGATCCCCGAGGATCCATGGGGCAACCCCTATGAGTACCGCGTCTCGGGCTCAAATATTGAAATCACCTCGCTGGGTGCGGACGGACGTCAGGGCGGCGCGGATGAGGATGCCGACGTCTCCAACTGACGGACACCGATGATGAGGGCGACGCGCAGCGCTGGCTTCACTTTGCTGGAGTTGGTGGTTGTTTTGGTGATTTCGGGACTGCTATTTAGTCTGGGTGGGCCCGCGGTTGGCGCGCTCTACGACACGATGCAGTACCGAGAGGCGGTGCGAGAAGTTGTATCGGCTGTCAAAAATGGGCGGCGTGACGCCTTTGCCTCGGGTGAGCCGATGGATCTGTTGATCGACACGGATCACAATCGATTTGCGCTGACTCACCAATCACAAACCCTTAGCGATGGGGCGTTCAGTGCGCTACCTGAGGCCCTCGATATTACTGTGGTTTACGCGGCTGAGGTGAGCCCCAAGCAGGGCCTGGCCGCCATCCGGTTTTATCCCGCCGGCGGATCTTCGGGAGGTGAGATTACCTTGGCCCGCCCTAACGGTGGTGGTGTGCTGCTGACAGTGGACTGGCTGTTGGGTGACGTGACACAGGAGCCTCTGTAGTGACCATTGTCCAATATGAGCGGCGGAGCCGTTGCCAGTCCGGAAGAGGTTTTTCGTTAATCGAGATGTTGGTGGCGTTGGTCGTTCTGTCACTCTCACTCGGGGCGCTCTATCAGGCTGCGACAGGCGCCACCCGCAACGTACGCGTAGCCGCCGAATATACTGACGCTGTCATGCTGGCGGAATCGATGCTGGCGGATCACAGCTATGTGACAGACGAAAACTACAACGCATCCGGTGCGTTTGGTAACTATCAATGGATTATCTCCTCATGGCCTGCACCCTATGACCCAGGGCGCGCGCAAGAGGAGCGGCCGGTGTTGGCGCAACGCTTGCAATACCTGCAAGTTGTGGTGAGCTGGCCGGGAGGGCGTGACGCAAATAGGGAAGTAGACCTCATGACGGTTGTGCCTCTGCAGGAACCTACGCCATGAAGAACCAATCATCCCCGGGAAAGGCAGCCGTCATCAGAACACCGCTCGGCTCGCCTCCGCCTCAAGGCCCTCGTCGCCAGGCACAAGCGGGCATGACATTAGTTGAAGTGACGATTGCGACGGTGATCTTTGCGATGATCATGCTCGCAGTGGTGACAGCGATGCGAACTTTCGGACAAACCTATGATCGTTTGCAGGAGGTCACGGCGCGAACGAGCGTGAAACGTGAGGTTGATCGCTTTCTCCGCAGTGCGCTCCGGGACGCCTTGGGGGAGGCAGGGTATTTCGATGGCGACAGCCGAGAAGTACAGTGGGTCGCGCCGATCGACAGAGTGGGTAGCGCTGGCGGATTACAGCACCTGAGGCTTGGCGCGCGGGGCGATAAGCTCATGCTGAGCTTCGCCCCTTTCGATCGATTTGCAGAGCCCGATGACGACCCAGACTGGGACAGTGCCTTGCCGTCTGCAGTGCTGCTGGATAATCTGCGATCTCTGCGTATTGCCTATCGAACCGTGCCTGAGGCGAGTTGGGAGACATCTTCAGATGCAAGCGGGGATCAGGGTAATACGGAGGCTTTACCGTGGGCTGTTCAGTTGAATATCGTGACTGAAGATGGAGAGTGGGTCCCGCTAGTTGTGGTACTTGAGCAGTACGGGCGAGGTTTATGAGCCGATGATGAACGCAGCTGGCAAACAAACAGGATTCGCGATAGCACTACTTTTGTGGATGATTGCCGGGATGTCTTTAATGGTGGCAGCCGTCATTCATTTTGCTCAAAGCGATATTGGAATGGCTGAGTTGAGACTAATTGAAGCGCGAGCCCAAGCCGTCGGGCGTGGTGCTGTTCTGCTGGCGCTGCGGGAAAAAGCCATGAAGGGCTTTGCTGAAACGACTGCTGAGGATGTGTTTGAGAGCCGCGATCAACCGGAGCGCAACGCCGCAGTAGAGTATGTCTTTGCTGGCGGGATGACAGCGAGAGTATCGATCAAGCCGGCTAATGCCTTTGTGTCGCTGAATGATGCGGCAGAAAGCGAGTTAACCAAGCTGTTTGCGGAGGTGGGCGGTGCCAATGAGGGCGAGGCGGCGATTATGGCGCAAGCAGTAATAGATTATCGCTACCAATATCCAGGCTTTAGGGCGACCGAGGAATTGTTAATGGTGGAGTCAATGAACAAGCCGACCTTTGATAGGGTGGCGACATCGATACATCCTTATCGATCCGGCGCGCTGAATCCTGCTGTCGCAGATGGCGTGCTGGGCGAATATTGGCAGGATGATGAGAATGACGGTGCGGCACCCAGTCAGGCAGACCCTGCCGGATCAGGCGGCGGCGCTACAGGCGTTCCAGGGGGGCTGGTCACTTTTGAATCGATCGCCGAGAAAAAACGATTGCAGCTAGGTCAGGCCAATGTCAGCGTGAATGCGCTCGATGTGCTGATTTCATTGGATGGAGAGCCCCAGACTGACATCCGCATTTGGGCAGCCAGTTCGGGGACCGACCCTGTCATGAGAATGGGCCGGTCTCGCAAGAAGAAACCAAACGGATAGTCGGCGTGGAAAAGTCAGATCAGCTTAATTTGTTCGGCTTGGATTTGGGGCAATTCGTGGCTCAGATCAAGCTCGGTGTGTCCCAGGTGCTGTGGGGAGATGAGGTGGGTCTGAAAGCGCGCTTTTTTCCTGAGGTGCGGCTGCTGAGCAGCGCCAATACGCCTCAGTCACCTCCCGTGGCTGACCGCACCTCGTCGCCGTTTTTGGCGCTTGAATTGCAGGGTGAACTGGCGCTAGTGAGAAAACTCACGCTTCCCGCTGAGGCCGAGGTGTTTTTGAGCGATGCCGTGGCCGCAGAAGCGTTGTCCAATACGCCCTTTGCGCTAGAAGAGACAGTTTACGGATACCGGATCGCTCACCGAGACAAGGAACATGTCACGGTGCACATTGCGCTGATGTCGCGGGCGCACGCTGAGGCTGCGTTGGATTCATGTCCGGGGTTGCCCGCAGAGCGCCGCGCTGAGGTAGAAATCTGGCTGCGAGACGGCGACGCACACATCATTATCGAGGGATTCGGTGAGCGGTTGAGACGCGACCGGTACCTAAAGATATTGCGAGAGGTTGGGAGCAGAGGCGGCGCGGCAATTCTTGCCTTGCTAATGATCTTGTCGGTGCCCTCAGTCTGGCTCTCTCAATCGGCGGCACAAATGATGCAGATGCGGTCCGAAACGGAGGCGCGCACGCGGAGTGTGGTCGCGGTGCGAGACGATCTCATGGTGCGCCAGGATAAGCTCGATCGAGCATCGGCCTTTTTTGATGACTATCCGGACTACCGCCCGTGGATACACACGCTGTCTGCGATGACGCCAGATTCCGTATTTTTGAATCGACTGGGACTCAAGCAAGCCGAGCTGACGATCAGTGGTTTGGCGGAAAATGCAGCGAACTATCAAA
>JBELDB010000055.1:0-10875 GCA_042094525.1 Congregibacter sp.
CGGGATGATAATAGTCGGTGCACTTGTAGAGAAAATCCGCTGACTCAGTGAGCACGTAGAAGCCGTGGGCGCAGCCGGGCGGCACCCACAGCTGCTCCTGTCCTTCTGCCGTCAGCGTGACCCCATACCATTGGCCACAGCTGGGCGAAGCAGCCCGGCAATCGACCACGACGTCAAAGACGGCGCCCGAGGTCACGCGCACCAGTTTTCCCTGGGGCTTCTCAGTCTGCAGGTGCAATCCCCGCAGAATACCTTGGCTCGATCGGCTGTGGTTGTCCTGCACGAAGGGGAGATTGATGCCCGCTTCCAGATAGCGCTCTGCGTGCCAGGTCTCGAGAAAAAAGCCGCGGGTATCGCCGTGCACGGTGGGCGTGATCAGCGTCACGCCCGTCAATGGCGTCGGTTCAATCTTCATCAAATATCGGGCCGCCTTCGCTGACCATGGTCTCGAGATAAGTGCCGTAACCACTTTTAATGAGCGGCGCTGCCAGTGCCAACACCTCATCCGCAGTGATGTACCCCATGCGGTAGGCGATCTCTTCCAGGCAAGCCACTTTCAGGCCCTGCCTTTCCTCTATCACGCGAATGAAATTTCCTGCATCCAGGAGAGATTGATGCGTGCCGGTATCCAGCCAGGCTGTGCCCTGGCCCATGACTTCAACCTGTAGTGACCCCTGCTGAAGATAGTGGCGATTTACATCGGTAATCTCGAGCTCGCCGCGCGGTGACGGTGTGATGCCCTTTGCCACCGAGACAACGTCGTTGTCGTAAAAATAAAGACCGGTCACCGCGTAATGAGACCGCGGCGTGTCAGGTTTTTCCTCAATACCAATCGCGCGCCCCTCGGCGTCGAATTCGACCACGCCGTAGCGCTCGGGGTCGTGGACGTAGTAGGCAAACACGGAGGCGCCATCGGTGCGCTGTGCCGCACGCCGGAGCTTGCTGGTAAAGCCCGCTCCATAAAAAATATTGTCTCCGAGTATGAGGCACACCGGGCTCTGGCCAATGAAGCCCTCACCTAGTAAAAAAGCCTGGGCCAGGCCATCGGGGCTGGCCTGAACCGTGTATTGGAGGCTGATGCCCCATTGACTGCCGTCTCCCAAGAGGTCGGCGTACGCGAGCTGATCACGAGGCGTGGTGATAATTAAGATGTCGCGGATGCCCGATTGCATCAGTGTGGCAAGCGGGTAGTAGATCATGGGTTTGTCGTACACCGGCATCAGCTGCTTGCTGACCGTGGTCGTCAGCGGGTGCAGGCGGGTGCCAGACCCACCAGCCAGAATAATGCCTTTGTATTCGGTGTGCTCAGCCATGGTGACAGGATCTGCTCACGGGGCGACGGAGTGTACAGGCCGTTGGCAGAGTTGGCGAGCCGCCGTTACACTGCATCACCTGTACTTTGCGGTAACCGGCCGATAATATGGCATGGGTTCTGCCATTAGTGGCCGCCCTTCCGGAGTTTCCCATCAACGCACCCCTTCACATGCCCAATGCTGCTGAAGCTCATGCTGTCGTGCGCGATGGCGGGCCGTTGCGCGTTGCGCTGCTCGGCTATCGGTCAGCCCCGTTTTCAGGGGGGCAAGGGGTCTATCTGCGTTATCTGAGTCAGGCGCTCGCGCAGATGGGTCATCAGGTCACCGTGATCTCGGGCCCACCTTATCCGCATCTTGTAGAGGGTGTGGAGCTGATCAAATTACCGAGTCTCGATCTGTACTCGCGGGATCTCTGGAGCGTGACGCGTGAAGAGCTGGGCAATCGACTGGGGCGCAAGGAGTGGCTCAGCAAACTCAGCGGCGGCTTCTCAGAGCCTGAGACCTTTGGTGAGCGCGCGCGGGAGTGGTTGCTCGATCATGCCGATGAGTTTGACGTGGTGCATGACAACCAAACCCTTGCTGATGGCATTTTGGATCTGCAGCGCGCAGGTCTCCCGGTGGTGACCACGATTCACCACCCCATTACCCGCGATCTCAAAGTGGCGCTAGCGGGAGAGCCACGGTGGTGGTGGCGTCTGATGATTCGTCGCTGGCACCGGTTTCTTGGCATGCAAGCCAGAGTCGCCGCCGAGTTGCGCCATATAGTCACGGTGTCGCGCTGCTCCGCCGCTGACATCGCCACAGACTTTGGTGTGCTGCCGGGCGCGCTCCATGTGGTGCCCAACGGTGTGGACACTCAGCTTTTCAGGCCTCTGCCGTCAGTCGCTCGCAATCCCCGACAGATGATTGCCACTGCTTCGGCCGACGCGCCACTCAAAGGGCTGCCCGTGTTGTTGCGGGCGTTCAAAGCGCTGGTTGAGGCGGACCCTTCTCGGCGGCTGGTGTTGATCGCGCGACCCAAGCCGGGTGGCGATACAGAGGCACTGATTAAGGATCTCGGGCTGGCGGAGCATATCCGTTTCGTCGGTGATGCCAGCCACGAAGACATCAACCGCCTGTATGCGGAGAGTGCTGTAGCTGTTGTTCCCTCGCTCTATGAAGGCTTTGGCCTGCCGGCGGTCGAGGCAATGGCCGCCGGAGTGCCTCTGGTATCGAGTGATGGTGGGGCGTTGGCAGAGGTGGTGGCCGACGGTGGTCTGCTGGTGCCGGCGGGTGACAGCGATGCGCTGGCAGAGAAGCTAGAGCGCGTGCTCACTGATCCCGCGTTGGCAAGGGCGCTGGGCGATCAGGGACGACAGCGGGTTGAGCGGCAATTCTGCTGGTCAGTCTGCGCAGAGCAGATGGTCGAGCAGTACCGGACCTGCATTGAAGCATGCTGACTGTTGACCTCGACAAACTGGCACTGGCGCCCGGGCAGACTTGTCTTGATGTGGGCTGCGGTGAGGGCCGCCATACCCTTGCCACTTATCTTCTCGAGGGCGTTCGGGCACTGGGCATCGACCTGTCTGAGCGGGATCTGGGCACCGCTAGGCAGCGTATTCAAGACATGACGCCTCACTCACCGGGTGGCGAGATTGGCTTCGCCGCAGGGGATGCAACCGGCTTACCGCTGTGCGATGAAAGCGTCGATGCCGCCATTGCCAGTGAAATTCTCGAGCACATCCCCAATTATTTGGCGGTCTTGGAGGAGCTTTGGCGAGTGCTGAAGCCGGGTGGTCGGCTGTGTATCAGCGTGCCAAGACAGTGGCCAGAGTGGATCTGCTGGCAGCTCAGTGAGGGGTATCGGACGACGCCGGGAGGGCATATCCGGATTTTTGACGCAACACACCTAGCCCGTGAGGTGATGCGGCAAGGGTTTGTGCTGACGGGTCGGGGCAGTGCCCATGCCTTGCACGTACCCTACTGGTGGTTAAAGTGCCTTTTCTGGCGCACGGATCCTGATCCGTGGCCGGTACGGCTCTACCATCAGCTGCTAGTTTGGGACTTGATGAGGCGACCCTGGGTCACGCGCGCTGTCGATGCGCTGCTGAATCCCTTCATGGGTAAAAGCATCGTGCTGTACTTCACTAAGCCGGCAATGGACCAGCCTTCGCAGGCGGGGACCCACCCATGAATGCACCGCTCTTGAGTCCCGGGGTCTATCCAGCACAGTGGCTGCGGCCAACCGTTGAATTTCTGCTCGCCACCCAGCGCGGCTCGGGTGAGATACCGTGGTTTGACGGCGGACATACCGACCCGTGGGATCACACTGAGGCCGCCATGGGGCTGAGCATCGCGGGCGAAGTTGGCGCCGCCGAGCGGGCCTATGACTGGCTGGCGGAGACCCAGCTCGAGGACGGCAGTTGGTGGGCGTGTTATCGGGAGGGCGAGGCCGATATGAGCGTTGACCGCCGCGAGACCAACTATGTCGCTTATATCGCAACGGGAGTGTGGCACCACTTTTTGATTACTCAGGACACTGGTTTTTTAGCGCGGTGCTTTCCTGTTGTGTCAAAAGCCATCAACTTTGTGCTGCGCTATCAGAGCCCCGACGGTGAAATCGATTGGGCTGTTGATCCGAGCGGCGCTCCGCTGGGAGACGCCCTGCTGACCGGCTGTAGCTCGATCTATAAATCTCTCGAGTGCGCGATTCTGATAGCAGATCAACTCGATGCACCGGCTGCAGAATGGCGGGCTGCGCGCTCGAGTCTTGGAGACGCAGTTAGGCATCGCCCCGAGCGTTTCGACCGTACCTGGGAGAGTAAATCTCGATACGCTATGGATTGGTTCTACCCTATTTTGGGTGGGTTGGTCGTTGGTGAGCAGGCGAAAGACCGGCTGGTGCAACGCTGGACTGAATTTGTGGAGCCGGGCATTGGCTGCCGCTGCGAGAATCACCAGCCGTGGGCAACGGTCGCTGAATCCTGTGAACTGACGCTGGCGCTGCTTGCCGCAGGCGAGCGAGAGCAGGCCGCCGAATTGTTCAGCTGGCTCACTCAGTGGCGTGATGTGGACGGCGCGTGGTGGACCGGCTACCAGTTTGCCGAGCGGGTACTGTGGCCAAAAGAGAAACCCACCTGGACGGCGGGAGCGGTATTACTCGCGGTGGACGCTTTGACCCACCACACCGCGGCCAGCAGACTGTTTCTCTCGTCCGCCATCGATGGCTGAACAGATGTTCGCTGGCAGCGCCAGCAAACAGCGGTGATTACTCTGCACCGGCGGCCCACTTGGGTGCCGCGTCACGATATGAGACGTCGCAGCCCTCTCAAAGTGCCGTGAGTCCCCAGTGGTTCAAACAAACCGGACTGGGTCGCCAGTTGCCAGATGGTAAAAGGCGCCTGTCCCCCGTCAGCAGGATCAGGAAATACGTCGTGAATCGCCAGGATGCCACCGGGTAGAAGGTGGGGCGCCCAGGCACGATAGTCGGTCAGCGCCGCATTCAGGCTGTGCCCACCATCGATGAAGACCATCCCCAGACCAATCCGCCAGTGAGGTGCCACGGCACCGCTACTCGCCACAAGCGGGATAACGGTCTCCCCCAGATCTGCCGCGACGATATTGCGCCGAAACTCGCTAAAGCTGTCGAACTGCCCGTGCGCGTCGACCAGCGCTTCATCGTGGTGACTTTCCCCGGGTTGATGCTCTTCTGACCCACGATGATGATCGAGGGCGAAAACCACGGTTTTGTGCGCTTTAGCCGCTTGCCCCAGCCAGATCGTGGATCGCCCGCAGTAGCTGCCGACCTCAAAGAGAGGGCCAACGTGTGCTGCTTGGTCCGCCCAGCTGAATAAGTGCCGGCCTTCATCGTCAGGGAGAAACCCGCGCACGTCTGCCCCGGGGGGTTCAGGTGCAATCTTAGCGCTGGACTCGGGCATGATACGCTCCGCGTGATCAGCTTATGAGTATACGATTGTCTTGAGCGTACGGAAGCCTCGACCCTTGCCAATCAACCGCCGACTTTATTCTCTGGTGATACGCCTAGCCGTGCCGGTTCTGCTGGTTCGCTTGCTCTGGCGCAGTCGCAGACACAGTGGGTATCGCAGCGAGATCTGGCGCCGGCTAGGCATCTATGGCCGGCATCGGCCGCCCCGCTCGGGGGAGCGGGTTTGGATACATGCCGTTTCGGTAGGTGAGACCTTGGCCATTGCGCCTATCGTGCAGAGACTGTTGGCCGAGCGGCCTGAACTGACAGTGCTGCTGACATCCACTACGCCGACCGGTGCCGAGCAGGTAAAGCAGAAGTTTGGTAGCCGCGTGGAATGGTGTTGGGCACCTTTTGATACACCGGGCGCCGCCAGACGTTTCCTGACGCACTGGCAGCCTGCGCTGGGTGTGCTGGTCGAGACTGAAATCTGGCCGAATCTCCTGACACATGCTGCTGCTAGAGGTGTGCCCATGGTCCTGCTTAATGCGCGGCTGTCTGAGAGATCTGCGAGGCGTTATGCACGTGTCGCTGGGTTAACGCGGCAAACGCTGGGTCATTTGGGAAGGGTTGCGGCGCAAACGGAGTCGGACGCAAGTCGTCTGCGCTCGCTCGGCGCGGCTGATGAGGCGGTCATCGTGACCGGTAGTTTGAAGTTTGCACTAGACCGCAATGCGCTGCGCGAGGCTAATGAGCAGGAGCGACTTCAATTTGGAACGAGCGCTTTCGACCGCCCCGTCTGGCTTGCAGCCAGCACGCACCCTGGTGAGGAAGAACCCGTGCTTGAGGCCTTTGCGCGACTCAAGGCGGAGCACGGCAATGCGCTATTGATGCTTGCGCCCCGTCACCCCGACCGGGTACCCGGTATTTTGGGTATGCCCGCGATGCGTCAGTATCAAGTGGTGCGCCATAGCGCCTATCTGCGCAGTGAGGGCGACACAGATGACGCAGGGGAGGGCGCCACGGGCGCCTCGCTCACCCACCAAGACGATGTGCTGGTGGTCGACACGCTGGGTCACCTCGGCGCGCTCACGGGATGTGCTGATGCCGTCTTTGTCGGTGGCAGCCTGATACCCCATGGTGGCCACAACCCACTGGAGGCTGCGGCCTGGTGCCTACCCATCATCTCGGGCCCCCATACGTTCAATTTCTCCGGTATTTATCGAGACCTGCTCGAGGCTAACGCAGCGTTAGAGGTGGAAGCGGGCACGTTGGCGACAGCGGTGCTTGATTGCCTGGGCGGGCAGGCCGACACCGAGCAGATCACTGCTATGGGTGAGCGCGCGGGAGCGTACCAGTCAGCGCAAGAAGGTGTGGTGGAGCGGCAGTGGGCCGTTTTGGCGGCCCACTTACCTTAATTATTCGCTACCCGAAGCAGTCGGTGCCGCTGGCGGCAATAAGAAGCCTTCCAGTCTGGCAATGTCTTCTGGAGAGAGCGTGCCGGCCACTTCTTTTAAGCGCAGTGAATTGATGATGAAATCGTAGCGGCTGTTGGCGTAGTCCCGCTGCGCGCCGAACAATTTGTTCTGCGCGTTGAGCACGTCAACGATGTTACGCGTGCCGACCTCGTACCCAGCCTGCGTCGCATCCAGCGCGCTTTGGCTGGAGACAATCGACTGCTTCTGAGCTTCAACACGAGAGACATCTGACATCACGGTCATGTGAAGTGACCGTGCTTGCGTCACCGTGTTGCGGGTCAAATTAATCCGCGACTCTCTGGCCGCATTGAACTGCTCGGCAGCCCTTCGGCGGCTCGCGCTGATCGCGCCGCCCGTTGATAATGGTAAGTCAAAGCGGATTTGCCAGGTTTCATTGGTCTGCTCCGAATCCGGGGGAAAGTTGAACTGGCTTTCCGGGTTCTGCCTGATGTTACCGGTGGTCTCCCTGTCCTGATAACTGTAGCTGGCCGACACGGTCGGAGCGTGTCCCATGCGTGAGGAGGTGGCGCTCTGCCTGGCAGCCTCCTCGGCAAATCGAGCCGCGGCGAGGCGGTAGTTGTTCGACATGGCGAAGTCGACCCAGGCGGCGCGATCGGCAGGCTGGGGCGGACGCGGGTCAAATTCCTCGCCCAGCACGAACAGCGCTCCCGGTGTTTGCCCGGTCAGCACAGAGAGATTCTCCTTGGCGACCGCCACATTGTTCTCGTCAACAATGCGATTCACCTGAGCCAGATCACGCGCGGCCTCGGCTTCATAAACATCCGTAATGGCGATCAAGCCGACTTCGAAGCGCTGCCGAGTCTGTTCCAATTGACGCTCAAAAGCGCGTTCCTGAGCTTGGGAGGCTCGCAGATTGTCCTGAGCGCGCAACACGCCAAAGTAGGCCTGCACCACCCTGACAATCAGATCCTGCTGTGCCGCAGACAAATTGGCCTCGGCTTGCTGCGTCTGCTCTTTGCCAGCGCGCCAACCAAACCAGGCGGACAGGTCAAATAGTGTCTGCGACAGACTGACGTCATAGCCATCGGTCTCGGTCTCGGTGACCGACGTGACATCAATCTGCTCAAATCCGGGATTCAAGGGATCATCATTAAAAATGACGTTGGGCCTGGTGGAGTCGTTTTCTGAATCACTGAATGAGTAGCCAGCGCGCGCCTGGGGTAAAAGCGGCGCTAAGGCAAGCTTCTCGAGCTCGATATCAGCATTGTATTGCGCGATTTGCGTCTTCAGCTGGGCGTCGTTTTCCAGTGCGAGCTCATAAATATCTACCAATGTGTCGGCCTGCGCTGCAAAACACAGTGAGCTGCTCAATACAGCGGCTGTCAGGGCGCGAGCGGGAAGATGCAGTTTTGGCATGGCTTTTCAGGGCCTGAATCAATAAGGGGACGCGAGTCTACCACTCTGTCATTGGCTTTTGCGGCGTCAAATCCGGCAACATTTTGGCAGTTCCCGGGCCTGAGCGGCTTGCTACACTGTCGGTATGGTGGACAAAACCAGACAAGTGCGGTCACGCAGCAGACTGAAGAGGGGTTATCACATTGACCTGTCGGATCTGCACGCCCAGTGTGAGGCCAATTACCATCGGCTGATGCGCCTCTTCCCTGCGTATGAGCAGGAAAGCCGATGCGTATTTGAGGCGGGTGAAGTGTCGGTCGTACTCGAAGTCACTGCCCGTGATCGCTACACCACTGATATGCGACTGCGCTACCAAGGCATGTTGTCTCACTTTGGGGCTAACAGTTGCTTTGATCTGCGCCTTTACCACGATGCCAGAATGGCCGAGGTAGTGCATTGCAGTACCTCCCGGCGTTTCGAGGCCCGGTACCGGTACCCCAACCCGGATATGTTGCAGCGAGACGAAAAGTTTCAGCAGAACCGCTTCGCGGCCGAGCTGATGGAGTTTTGCCTCAACAATGGCCGGTCAGTCGATTCTGTCTTGCCGGACCCCGAACAGCCCTCTCCATGAACGCGCTCAGTGGCGTGGCCACACTCAGCACGGCTGCCTCCAGCCGCCTGGTACAGCTTTCTGACACCCACTTGATGCGGGACGCGGGCGGCCAGTTGGTCGGTATTGATACCGACAGATCTCTCGCTGCTGTATGCCGCTTGGTGGCTAGCCAAGGCCCAATTGACGCCCTGCTGCTGACTGGCGATCTGGCTGGTGATGAAGCTGAGGAGGCCTACGCGAGGCTCGGCGCTGCACTGGCGCCGCTGGGCGTGCCCAGTTTTTGGTTGCCCGGCAACCACGACGCCGTCTGGTCGGGGGATCATGCGCTGAAGCCACATTTCAAGCGAACGTTGCAGTTGCCGCACTGGGACGTGCTGATGCTGAACACCCAGCACGAGGGGGTCGTGGCGGGTTTTCTGGCCAGCTCGGAGATCGAGGCGCTGGAGCAGGCGATTGATCGTGCGCAGGCAACGGGCAGACCATTATTGGTGGCGACCCATCATCCGCTTATGCCAGTGGGCTGCGCGTGGCTGGATGAGATTGGCGCCGAAAATGCCGAGGAGGCACTGCAGCGTCTGGCGCCTATGGGCGAAAAGGCGGTGGTGATCTCCGGGCACGTACATCAGGATTCTGCGCAGATGCATCACGGCGTACAATGTCTGACTGCACCGTCGACCTGCGTTCAATTTGCGCCCAGTTCCGCGGAGTTTCAGGTGGACGCGCAGGCGCCGGGATGTCGTATGCTGACACTCCATGAGTCAGGTCAGTGGGAAACCACCGTACTCAGGGTCACCGATGAGACCTTTGCCGTTGACCTGAACTCGCCGGGTTACGCGTAAAAATAGGATTGTTACTCCGGCTGGTTTGTGCCGAGGAGTAAGCCTCCGCAAATGCCAACCGTATTGCACGAGCTATATTAGAAAATGACCAAATACAACGCTGACGCTATTGAAGTCCTGACTGGTCTGGAGCCGGTCCGCAAGCGTCCCGGCATGTATACCGACACCACCCGCCCCAATCATCTGGCTCAGGAAGTCATCGACAACTCGGTTGACGAGGCGCTGGCGGGGCACTGTAGCCAGATCGACGTTGTGTTGCACAGCGATGGCACTGTCAGCGTAACGGATGACGGGCGCGGCATGCCCGTCGATCTGCACCCCGAACAAAAGCTGCCCGGGGTCGAGGTGATCCTGAGCACCCTGCACGCCGGGGGCAAGTTCTCGGACAAGAGCTACCAATTCAGTGGTGGCCTGCACGGTGTGGGCGTGTCCGTAGTCAATGCCCTGTCGGAACTGCTGGAAGTCACGATTCGCCGAGACGGGAATGTGCACACCATGGCGTTTTCAGGCGGTGACAAGACCACCGATCTGAAGGTCACGGGTAGCTGTGGCAAGCGCAATACCGGCACGGGGATCCGCTTCAAGCCTGACCCGCAGTATTTTGACTCGGCCAATTTCTCCGTGCCCAAGCTGAGCCACGCGTTGCGCGCCAAGGCGGTGCTGTGTCCCGGCCTGAAGGTCACTCTCACCGACGAGAAAAAGAAAGAGAAGACCGAGTGGCACTACGAGGATGGCATCTCTGACTATTTGGCGGATGCCACGATCGATTTCCCCGTGATACCGGAGACGCCCTTCCGGTCGCATTTTGAAGGGGAAACCGAGGCGGTGGACTGGGCCATACAGTGGCTGCCTGAGGGCGGCGAGGTCGTCGCCGAGTCCTACGTGAATCTTATTCCCACGCCGCAGGGTGGCACCCATGTGAACGGTCTGCGATCCGGTTTGCTGGATGCCCTGCGCGAATTCTGCGAGTTGCGCAATCTGCTGCCCCGCGGGGTCAAGCTGACCGCCGAGGACGTATGGGATCGCTGCTGTTTTGTCTTGTCATCGAAGCTGCAGGACCCTCAGTTCTCGGGTCAGACAAAAGAGCGCCTCTCTTCCCGCGAGGCCGCTGGCTTTGTGTCGGGCGTCGCGAAAGATGCTTTCGGACTGTGGCTTAACCAGCACACCTCTGACGCAGAAAGGCTCGCCGAGCTCTGCATCGAGCGCGCCCAGAGCCGTCTCAGATCTGCCAAAAAAGTGGTGCGCAAGAAAGTTGCGTCGGGGCCCGCACTGCCGGGCAAGCTAGCGGATTGTTCAAGCGAAGACCCGACGCGCGGCGAGCTGTTTCTGGTGGAAGGTGATTCGGCAGGGGGCTCGGCCAAGCAGGCGCGCG
>JBELDB010000056.1:0-10605 GCA_042094525.1 Congregibacter sp.
GTGAGCGCGCCATGTTCTCGATGCCCATCTCGCGGGCCATATCAATGAGTTCCTGGGTCGACTTGTTTTTCAAGTCGGTCAGGCTCATGGGGTTTTCGCTGGGGGTGTTGGGATCACGCCGCGGACGTCGCTGTCGCCCCCGTCGAGAGCGGCCCTGAGGTGCTTCTTCACCACCATTCTCAGTTTCAGCGGGCGCGTCACTCGATCCCTCGCTGGAGGCTTCTGCCTCCGAAGCTTTGAGCTTCAGGGTTCGCCCGTTCTTTTTAGTATCTTCGGTAGCCGCCTCATCACTGGCGACGGCGGTATCACTGTTGGTGGCTTCCAACTCTTCGGTGTTGGTGCTGGTTTGGTCTTCCACGAATCACTTCCGAATAAATAGGTAAATTGGGTCAATAGGGAAAGGGCCTGCCCCGATAATGCTTGTTGCTTTTTGTGCTTGCGCGGGTCGGGGTAGAAATTGCCACCCGGACGACCTCAAGGATTCACTCGATCAACGCGCTCAGCAAAGGCTCTGCGGCTGCGGTGAAAAAAGAAAAAGTCGGGTGCAACGGGAGCCGTACAGGTCCCGATTGACCAAAGTTAGCACCGGAAGATGGGCGCGTCCAGCAAAAAATAAGGGGGTATTTTTGCCGGTCTCGCCTACACCACGGTGTCTACAAACTCACTCAGTTGAGTCTTTGACAGCGCACCGACTTTGGTGTCGACCGCATTCCCACCTTTAAACATGATCAAGGTCGGGATGCCTCTAATGTTGAACTTGCCCGGCATGTCTGGGTTGGCGTCTACGTCGACCTTACAGACTTTGACCTTTCCAGCGTATTCTGTGGCAATCTCTTCGAGGATGGGTGCGATCATCTTGCAGGGACCACACCACTCGGCCCAAAAATCAACCAGTACAGGTAGGTCGCTTGAGAGCACCTCCGCGTCGAAATTGTCGTCGGTCACGTGCAGAATGTCAGCGCTCATAGGTGCTCCGTTGTCAGGCATGGCTTAAGCCGGGTTCAGGGAATACGTTGTGAAAGCCGAAAAATATCCTACTGCCCCGCGGGCGGCAAGCGTTGGTCACTATTTGCCGGTTGGCTCATGACCTCTCCGGCACTGGAGGCGGGGGCTGAATGGCGTGTGTATCTCCTACAGTGCTCGGACAAGTCGTTGTATGCGGGCATTACGACAGATATGAACAGAAGACTTCAGCAGCACAATGGACAACTGCCCGGCGGTGCTCGATACACGCGAGGCCGTCGACCGGTCACAGTGGTGTGGTCTGAAACTTGTGACTCTAGATCCGAGGCACTGCAGCGAGAGGCGGCTGTGCGCCGTCTGACTCGGCGCCAGAAACAGGCGTTGATCGCAGCATCAGAAAGAGGTGACAGGCAGTGAAAGCAACTCCTTTCTGGGACTGGGCGCTGGCACGGTACCGGTCTGAGGCCACTCAGGATCTGCTGTTGAGGCTGCAGCAAGAGTCAGATTTGGTCATCCTTGAGGCATTGTTCGTCAGCTGGTTAGCCAGCGAGGGCTATCAATGGCGATCAGAGGACGCACTGCAGTTGCGTGACGCGACCCAGGACTGGATCGATGAGGTGGTGTTGCCACTCCGGGCTGTCAGGGAGCGCTGGAAGCGTGATGCGGGCATGGAGGCGTCGCGGCGGCATTTGTTGGAACTGGAAGTCGAGGCTGAGCGGCATCTCGCCGAGTTGATGTGGGCCAACAGCGAATCAGCGCGTAGCGAGGCAATCAGCGCGGCTCCGTCTCCGATGCGCGCTACCCAACATCAGATGAATAGCAATCTGCTCGCATTGCCTGTTTTTCAGAACGGTAAATATGCCTCGGAAAGGGAGCAACTGGTGGCACTGCTCCTCGAGTCAACGTAACATCGCTCCCCCGACGTAAACAGAACAGGGAAAACGTTGAGTATGCGTACCTTACTAAATCATTTGGGGCGGCTTTCAGTGGCTGCCATGTTAGCGACGGTGATCGGCTGCGGCGGCGCCTCGCAAGAGCAGGAGATTACCTTGGAATCGGCGGATGCACGTTTGAGTTATGGGGTTGGTCTGAGAATGGGTCAGCGCATGGCTGCCGATGGCATGACAGTTGATGTCGCCGCCTATGCAGCGGGCCTTGAGGACGCCATGACTGGCGCAGAGGCTAAGCTGACCGATGAAGAGATCAATACAGAAATGTCAGCTTTCCAAGAGCGAAGACAGGCGGAGGCGGAAGCCGAGCGCATCGCGCAGGCGCAGTCTAATCTGGAGGTAGGCAGAGCCTATATGGAAGAAATGAGTGCAAACGAAGAAGTCCAGACCACAGCGTCGGGGCTCCAGTACATTGTGATGGAGCCGGGCGAGGGTGATAACCCCGTGGCGGCAGACTCGGTCGAGGTGCACTATGAAGGCCGTCTGGTTGATGGAACAGTTTTTGATAGTAGCTTTGAGCGAGGCCAGACCGTGACCTTTGGACTGACTCAGGTGATTCCTGGCTGGACAGAGGGATTGCAGCTGATGAAGCCCGGCGCAAAGTACAAGTTCATCATTCCCCCGGAGCTGGGGTACGGTGAGGGCGGGGCAGGTCAGATGATCGGACCCAACGCGACATTGCTGTTTGATGTTGAGCTGATCGCCGTGGTCAAGGCAGACGCGGACGCCGAGTGATCATGGTCGGAAAGACTCAAGCCTTATAGAGTTTGGAAAGCGCCCTTAAGGGCGCTTTTTTTTGCTCACTGCACCTTGAGGGTGGAGCGGTTGGCTTGCGGTTACAGCAAAATATGAGGAAGTAGCGAGCTCTATTCGGTGCCGGTGCTAACCGATGAGTTTGTCTCAGACGGATTGATACTGAGCGTAGAATTGCGACAGGTAGGCGTCAAAAGATTCACTCTCGTGTGACTCGATTTCTGTTTGTCGTTGCAGGGATGATGCTGCATCCCGGGTCATGGTCTCCCAGATCGCGTCGGACATAGGGTGATCAAGGTGCTGTTGATGCCACTTGCGAGAGTAGCGAAGCGCCAATTGCCAGAAACTTTGTTGCTTGGATGACATCTCATCCAGTATTTGCGCCGACAGCGTCAGTGCGGGATCGTCAACTTGCTGCCGCGCCCGCGCCACTACCTCTTGATAATTAGTGCCTCCAGACTCTGCATCATGCCAGCGAGCGATTTCATCCATGCGCTCCAGTATGGGCTGGGCCAATTCGGGTAGCGGCGTCTCGACGCCCGCTCTAGAGAGTAACGTCAGCCCGGGCTCGCGCCCGCGATTGACCATCCGCTGGAGGTTGGTTTTGTTTTGGCGTTGACCCGCTGCATCACACTGTGGGCTGTCGTCCACCAGACACCCTATGAGGAAGAGGTCGATCAAACGCATGGTATTGGCATCGATTCCCAAGGGTATGAACGGATTGATGTCCACGCAGCGCACCTCGACGTATTCAATACCGTGACGCGCAAGAGCGACCACAGGCGCCTCACCACTTTGCGTTACCCGCTTGGGTCGAATCGGGCTGTAGTACTCATTTTCAATTTGCAGTAACGAGGTGTTCAGCTGAGCCTGCTCACCGTTGTCCATTGTTTCAAATTCAGAGTAGGCGGGGTGCGGCGTCAGGATGGCGTCACGCAGTGCGGAGATGTATTGAGCAAGGTCGTTGTAACAGACGTCCATCCCAGCCTGTGCGTTACTGGTATAGCCAAGATCCCCCATGCGCAACGTCGTGGCAAAGGGCAAGTAGTAGCTGTGGTGATCATCGCCCATGGGTTCAAGCGGGTGGTTTTTGTTGCCCTGTAAAAAACTGGCGCAGACTGCCGGGGAGGCTCCCAGCAGATACATCAGCAACCAGACCCGGGAAAAAAAGTTCCTGATGAGTGCCAGATAGCCCTCGGTCTGAAATGCTTGATCATCAATCTGATTGCCTGCGACTTGATTTGCAGCCGCCCAGAAGGCATCAGGGAGAGAGAAATTGTAGTGGATGCCTGCGATTGCTTGCATCTTTCGTCCATAACGCACGCTCAGCCCGTTGCGGTAGATGCGCTTCATTTGGCCAACATTGGATGGGCCGAATTCGGCGATCGGGATGCCAGAATCACCATTGACGATGCAGGGCATACTGGCGTTCCACAGCAGTTCTTGTTTCAGGTGACGCGCGGTGAATCCATGAAGATTCGCTAACGCCTGCTCGGTGTCTGATATGGAGTGTGAGGCTGGAGTGATGAACTCGAGCAATGCCTCAGAATAGTCTGTGGTGATGGCTGGGTGCGTCAGGGTTGACCCAAGCTCTGTCGGGTGAGGTGTTTGTGCGAGGGTTGCCTGATCTGTGGTGACCCGGAGGCTCTCTTTTTCTATGCCGCGCCGGATCTGACTGAGCCATGTGGGATCAGCTTCAAGAACCTTCTGGAAGATCGCGGCTTGGCTTGACACGGTGGCTCCTATGTGAGGAATTGACGGCAATCGCGCTGGGCTTTAGCGACCGTCAGGGGTTAAATTGGTGCGGAGTGTACGGCGCAAGGAGCGCACCGTATAGGGAAAAAGCACGGCTTTCGCAGTGACCGAAAGCTTGGGATGTGAACACAAGGAGATGTGACAGTCATGCGAATACATCAATGGCTTAAGGTGCTGGCCGAGCGCAAGGGGTCTGATCTATATCTCGCTACAGGCGCGCCGCCGTGCGCCAAGTTTGAAGGCGAGCTAAAGACCATCTCATCCGATATTCTTGGGCCTGGTGAGGTGGCCGAGATAGCCAATGAGTTGATGGATGACACCCAGCGAGAGGATTTCGCACGCGATTTGGAGATGAATTTGGCCGTGTCTCTTCCCAGCGTGGGACGTTTCAGAGTCAACGTCTTTCGTCAGCGTAACGAAGTCAGCATTGTTGCCCGCTTCATCGTCATGGACATCCCGCAATGGCACGATCTCGGTCTACCCGAAATCTTGACCGAGCTCATCATGCGGAAGCGCGGCCTGATTCTGTTCGTCGGTGCCACGGGCTCAGGCAAGTCCACGTCCTTGGCTGCCATGATCGATTATCGCAACAGCCATACCAGTGGACACATTGTGACGATCGAGGACCCGGTCGAGTTTGTGCACCGGCATAAAAAGTCCATCGTGAACCAGCGCGAGGTGGGGGTAGATACCCGCAATTGGCACAACGCGCTAAAGAACACGCTGCGTCAGGCCCCCGACGTCATCCTGATCGGCGAGATTCGCGACCGCGAAACAATGGAGCACGCTATCTCCTTTGCGGAGACCGGACACTTGTGTATCTCGACGCTGCACGCGAACAACGCCAATCAGGCCCTCGATCGGATTATCAACTTCTTTCCCGAGGAAAAGCGACAACAGTTGTTGATGGACCTGTCCCTCAACCTGCAGGCTTTTGTGTCCCAGCGGCTCATCCCTAATACAGAAGGTGGCCGCAGCGCGGCAGTCGAAGTGATGTTGGGTTCGCCGACGGTGAAGGAGTTGATTTTGCGCGGCGATATTGGCGGTCTTAAAGAAATCATGGAGAAGTCCAAAGATCGCGGTATGAAGACCTTCGACATGGCGTTGTTTGACTTATGTCAGTCCGGTGAGATTTCCGAGCAGGAGGCGCTGCGTAATGCCGATTCGGAGAACAACCTGCGCCTGCGTTTGAAGTTAGCCGGAGATCAGGAGTCCGACGAAGAGAAAACCAGTTTCAGTCTCGAGGAGACGCAGACTTAGGCGAGCCCTGTCTGAAACTGACTGAGCCTGTCCTGGCCGGCATTGCCTGCAAGCGTATCGCGAAAGCTGGTTTTCCGTTCCAGAATATCCACCATATCGCGCTCGATCAGTGTCACTAACTGCGGAACAGTGAGCTCTCTGAGCTTGATGCCCTCTCGGTTAGTGAAGATATAGCTGTCCTTATCGAGGTCTCTTACCGCCACTCTCGCCATAATCGGCGGTTCGCGATCGTGGAAGCCAAGCCAGGTGCCAATGGGGATCTGCAGTTGCAGCACCGTATTGGTATCAAACGGCTGTTCAGCGCTGAGCGCGCGGTCGCTGTCTTCAGACTGACTGATGGGTAATGCGTCGGTTTGCTGACGAGCCCGCTGTTCGGCTTCGCGCAGTTGTTGCGCGGCAATTTCACGTTCGCTGGCCAGTTCCGCTGATTCCTTTTCTGCAATCTGGGACTGCTTTGCACGGGCTTCGGCTTGGGCAGCCTGTTGTTGTGCGAGCCACTTGGTTTTTTCCATGGCCGCCTCAACCAGCGCCCGAGAGAAGGTCTGTTGTGTGTCGAGCCTGATCGCCTCTCCCGAACGCAGGAGATTCGCAAATTCGTCGGCACTGAGCCTCAACGCTCGGGCGCCCGCGAAATCCATAAATACCAAATGGCTATTGTGGCCAAACGCTCCCGACAGGCGAAGTCGCCGAACACCATCGGTTTGATGAATGCGGTACCACTGCCCACGCTCAATGCCGGAACTCTCGAGTGAAGTGGTCGAGCTCTGCAACCAGTCAGCGGTCGATTTTCCGTCGAGCACGACCGGGGAGAGCGTGCTGCTGGGCTCCTGTTTCGAGGCGTGTCGAAGCCGCAGGTAATCGAGCATGTCGCCAGCGTTCTGCGCTCGCTCGTTGGACAGACCGACCTGTTCCAATACGTCGCGGACCCGCTGGGGCAATTCATTGGCGTTTGCTCCGCCATTGGTTTCAGAACGCGCCGAGTCGCTCTGGCCAAATAGATCGATAAAGAGCTCGGTCGTCGAGCAATACTGTTGCCAGACAGCTCCATCCGTGCCGAGGTTCTTTACCAGTGCGACACCTGCTTCGAACCAATCCCCGCCCAGAAAATCCGATAGTTTTGCGGGAAACGTGGAGCTCCCAAGTCTTTGACTTAGCTGATCACCCACCGTTCGTCTGGCGACGGCACTAGCCATCGAAGTGGCCTCGCGCTCGATCAGACCTGAGTCAAGACGCTCAAGTTGCCCGGAATAGCCACTGATCTTCTGCTCTAGCAGATGCAGGGTGTGATCAACTGCAGGCTCGCTAGGGAAATCCTGCAGGCATCGTTGTATCACTTCGCTGACGGCATCCACCGCAGGTCGCGCAGTTTTGCCCAGATCCGAGGACCATCCCGCGAAGCCTTCATACAGAGTGTCGAGCAGGCGATGCAGGGCGTGGGCGCCGGGCGTAAAAAATCGATCTTCTGAGCAGGCGAAGGCTGCGGCGAGTGGCTTCGCGGCAAGCAGCAGGTGCTCCAGCTCTGGGTCGAGAGAGTAGTGTGCGTGCCAGCGCGCGAAAACCGAATCGATCCAGTCCAACACTGCGGCAGGCTCAGAGGCGATGAGCTCATCTCCCCCCGCTGCCAGCGCAGTGCGCAACGCTTGATTCTGTGGCAGCGATAGTTTCGATAGCGCAGCTACTAGCGCCTCGCCGGTTAATCCTTCTGTTTGAGAGGGCAGGGCAAAGCCGGTGCGGACCTCCACCTCTAATGAGCGGGTCAGTGGCAGGCGGTCATCTTCCATGGCTTGACTCCTGTACGCGCTAGCTGATGCTCGCGGTGGCGAACACTACTACCCACCCGTTAGGGCCGTTGGGTACCAATAGCAGTCAGCTGTTCAACGCTTATCTGACAGTAATTTGTCGATAATGCGCTCCAACTGGTTGAGATTATTACACTCTTTAGCCAAGTGACAGTGTCTTTTCACCAGTAACATTTCCGAATCACCCGTGCCCCACAATCGCGTGGATTCCGGGTTTAACCAGATCAGCTGCCTGGCTCGCGCTTTGATCTCTCCCAAGAGGTCCAGTCTCGGATCGGCCTGATTGTTTCGCGCGTCACCCAATACAATCACTGTGGTCGCGCTGTTCACCTCAGCAAGTGCTAGCTCGGAAAAATCCTGCAGCGCCCGGCCATAATCGGTTGCACCTCCGTATTTGAGATTCACCCGTTCGATCGCCTCCTCGACAGGCAGCTTGGCGAACAGCTCGCTGACTTCACCGAGGGCTGCCGAGAAAGCAAAGCTTCGGGTGCGCGGGAGGACGTCTTGCAGGGCATAGAGAAACATCAGCAAGAACTTGGCGTAAGCCGCCACTGAACCACTGACGTCACAGATCGCCATGATCTGGGGACGCTTTCGCTCGATTTTGCGCCAGCGCGGATGAAAAGGGATGCCGTCGGTGGGAATCGCGCGCCGCACGGTCTCCCCAACGTGGAGTTTGCCTCGACGATAGCGTCGTCTCCGGCGGCCGTGGCGCGCTGCGAGTTTACGGGCCATGCGGTCCATCAGTCGTTTGAGCCGGGCCATCTGGCTGTGATCTACATTGCCGAGCTTCAGTTTCGACAGGGACTCGTCCAGCAGATCCTCGGTCGCCGCGCTCGCATGAATCAAATAGGCGCGCTCCACGCGATCACGCACCCGTTCACGGAGTTGCTCTCTCAGCGCTTGAACCGCTTCAAAGGCAGCGGGCTCGCTTTGTTCGAATTCGATAGCCGCCTCGCGCAGCGCTTCGTCACCCAGCGCGTCCAGTATTTTGCGCACGTACTGGCCCCGTTGGGTAAACAGCGAAATCTCCTCGACCTTGGCGTCTGCTGCGGCTGTTTCGATCGCGACGGACAGTGCACTTTCGTCCCGCGACTCGAGTGCATCAAAGAGTGAATTGCCACGCAGTCCCTCCAGCGGATCCTCGCCCTGAGCTTCCGGGTCGATATGGGCCGCCTGTTCAGGCGTGTGTGTCGGTGACCCGTCTGGCTCGACATCGGACTGGCCACCCGCTGGCGGACGCTCGGGGATGGGCTGAAAATAATCTTCGAAGGCTGCCTCGAATACGCTCAACTCATGTCGAGATTTTGCCAATGCAGCCGCGAGGCCGTTTTTGAGCAGGGCGCGGTCCTGGTACCCCACCAGTTCAGCGACCTCAATGGCATCGAGGGTGTCGGCAGGGGACACCGGTATTTGTTTCCCCCGCAGGTATTGCACAAACGCCAGCAGTTGATCACTGCTGGTCGCTGCACGTGCCGTATGCCGAGAGTCAACTGACAACGAGGTTAGCCTGTGGCGGCAGCCATCAGCTTGGGTAACTGTCCCTCAGCGATCTGAATGTCCTCTTCATATTTGAGCAGCACGTTGAGGGTGTCCTGAACGAGCGAACCATCCAAATCTGTAGCGTGCAACAACACCAGACTTTTGGCCCAATCCACGGTCTCCGAGATGGCCGGCGCTTTTTTCAGATCTAAGGAGCGAATGGCATGAACAAAACGCACCAGTTGATCGGTCATGGATTGTGCGAGGTCCGGTACTCGGCTGGCCACAATTCGCGCCTCCAGCTCGACAGAAGGGAAAGGGATGTGGAGATGCAGGCATCGCCGCTTCAGCGCATCGGACAGGTCGCGCGTATCGTTGCTGGTCAGGAAAACCAGGGGTTTGGAATGCGCCTGAATGGTGCCTAGCTCGGGTATGGAGACCTGAAAATCTGACAATACTTCTAGCAGCAGTGATTCGAACTCAAAGTCGGCTTTATCGATTTCATCAATGAGCAAAACGCCGCCGTGTTCTTCTTCCATCGCTTTCAACAGCGGGCGGGATTCCAAAAACGCTTCGGAATAGAAAACATCGCCAAACTGATGTAGCCGCTCCATGGATTCGGTGAGCCCTTTGGCGCCATCCATGACATCCCCCAGCTGCTCTTTCAACAGTTGGGTATACAGTAACTGTTTGCCGTATTTCCACTCGTAGAGTGCTTTGCTCTCGTCCAGCCCCTCGTAGCACTGTAGCCGCACCAGCGGGCGATCAACGACCATCGCACAGGTCTTGGCCAACTCGGTTTTCCCCACGCCGGGTGGGCCCTCGATCAACACGGGTTTCTCGAGCGCGGCGGCCAGCCGAACAACGGTGGCGATGCGCGTCGTGCAGATATACCCAGCAGACTCGAAAGCCTGCTGGATCGCATCGATATCGCCTAGGGCGGGGTAGTGGGTATCGGACAAGGGATTTTCTCGATTTGGTTAAAGGGATTGTATCCAGCACCTAACCGCCGGTCGCGTTCATAAAGCGAACGATTTGCGGTTCCTCCGGCTGGTCGAAGACATGGCGTTCTGGCTTGATGCTGAGACTGTCAATAATAGTGGTTTTGATCTCTTGGTCAGTGCTGCCTGCACGGAGTAGTTCTCTGAGATCGATGGATTCCTCGTTACCCAGGCACATCAGGAGACGGCCCTCGGCACTAATTCTGAGTCGGTTGCATTGTGCGCAGAAGTTATGACTATGCGGTGAAATAAAGCCCACCTGTGTCTGCGACCCGGCGATCAGGAAGTCCCGAGCGGGTCCCGCGGTATCCGATGCGGTCATCGGTAACAGCGAAAAATGCTCCGCCAGCTCTTTCTGTAGCGCGTCGGAGGACACATAAGCCAGCGGTTTGCCGCCAACATTGACCTGGCCGAGGGGCATTTCCTCGATGAAAGCAATATGAATGTTTTTGTCCAGCGCGTACTGGGTTAATGGCACCACTTCGTCGCGATTGAGGCCGTCGAGGATCACGGCGTTCAGCCGAATACGCTCAAATCCGCATTCGATTGCACGGTCTACGCCCCTTAACACGGTGTCGAGATCACCGATGCGGGTGATAGTCTTGAAGCGATCCGACTGCAAGCTGTCGAGACTGATGTTGA
>JBELDB010000057.1:0-9104 GCA_042094525.1 Congregibacter sp.
GTCGCCAGTCCATCGACTTGCCCTACATGGGGAAGCATGACCTGAGAATGATCCCCAATACTTTCAACGCGGTCACGGTAGGTAATAAACCGGGCGACGGTTTAGCTTACATGGCGGGTTATGTCGACTCGATTAAATACAAGGATAGCGACGAGTTCACCCCCATGTCGGTCGCTGCTGGCGCTGAAGATACCGACAAAGGTCTGACTTTTTGGGGCGTGCGGTTTCGAGTACCTGACCAATCAGTTGTGGGTGTCATCCATCAGCGAACGCCCGATTTATTCCATACTACTTTTGCCAAACTGGAAAAGCGGCTGAAGTTCACGGACGCGACTAGTCTGTGGGGAGATATCTCTTACACCAGCCAGAGCAGTATCGGCGATGAACTCATTGGCGACTTTCGAACGCATCTCATTTCGACGCGACTGGAGTTTGTCTCTGGCGCCAACAAGTTTCGGGTGGGAGCGAGTCGGACGGATGAGGGTGGCAATATTCAAAAGCCCTACGGCAACCCCGCCAACTATTTATCGGTGATCATCAATGACTTTGACCGAGCTGGCGAAGATGCCTTTAGCCTAGGCTATTCCCGCGACTTGGGTCAGGTGGGGCCCGGAGAGCTGAGTTTCTTTGCCAACGTGGTTTGGGGTAATACCCCCGATAGCGGGCCGATTGCGAGTGCAGACAATACGGAGTTTGACTTGACGGTTGACTGGCGACTCAACAAAGGCTGGTCCGAAAAAGTGTGGGTCCGATTCCGAGGCGCTTGGGTCCGATACGACAGCGATTATCCCGGTGCAGACGACTTGTTCGACTTTCGCATTATCGTCAATTACGACTTCGATTTGCTGTAGCGGCTTTCTCGCCATGCTGTGACGCGTTTGGCTTTTGGCTGGCAGGTCACATGGGCAGGCAGGAGACTTCGTCTTGACGGGTGTCGCCTTGAGCATCCAGCCCAAGCAGATTCGACGCTACTTCTGAATGCCTTCCTGTGCCAATTCCTGACTGAGTTTTTGTCCGGCCGATGCGCGGGCTTTTGCGAAACGGGCAATACCCAGATACGCCACTGGGGTGAGGTACAACGTGAAGAACGTTGCCAAGCCCATGCCCCCGAATACCACCCAGCCCACCGCTGAGCGGGCCTCTGACCCTGGGCCAGACGCTAGGATCAGGGGCAGGGCGCCCAGAATGGTAGACACCAGCGTCATGACGATTGGGCGGAGCCTGATGCGCGCAGCCTCGGCGATGGCCTCGCGGACACCATATCCCTGATCTCGCAGCTGGTCTGCAAATTCGACCAGCAAAATGCCGTTCTTGGCGATCAACCCAATGAGCATCACCAATCCCACCTGCGAATAAATGTTGAGCGAAGTGCCGGTCAGGAAGAGGGCGCATACGGCTGCGGCGAGGCCGAACGGCACGATGGCCATAATGACCATGGCCGAGGTAATGCCCTCAAACTGCGCGATCAGCACGAGAAAGACGATCAGTAAAGCAAAGCCATAGGTGATGAGCGTGTCGCGATTGGTTTCTGCCAATGCTGACGCTTCACCGCGGGTCACCAGCGTGACGTTGTCGGGGAGCACCTCATTACCCAAATCGAACAGGTCATCCACAGCCGTCTGCATGGCGACGCCAGGTTTTATTTCCAGATCAAGTTCGATGGCGCGTCGCTGCTCGCGTCGGTCGAGTTGGCTGGCCACGCCTTTTTCCTCCAGACGCACCACGCTCGACAGCGATACCAGTGCCCCAGAGCGCGTTCTGACGTAAAGATTGATCAGGTCATCGGGGTCACGAATTTTGTCTGAGCCCGCCTCGAGAATGATGGGTACGGTTTGATCGTCTGCGTTGAGATCAACGATGCGCGCACCATCCACCATGACCCGTAGCGTCTGAGCGATGTCATCCAGCGGGATCTTGAGATCCGAGGCTCGCTCCCGATCAATTTGCACCGCGAGTTGCGGCTGGGAAGGGTCATAGCCAATGCGAGTGCGTAGCACGGTGTCCACGCGTTCGCGAATTTGCTCGGTATAGTCGCGCGCTGCCGCGTAGATTTCGTCGTAGTCAGTGCCCAGTAGGGCAAGGCTTAGTCCACTGCCTGAAGCACCGCGCAGGTTGAGAGAGTTCGCGCTGTAGATAAAAGTCGTCATGCCGGGGAGGTCGGCAAAAAGTGGTTTCAGCTCGGCGGAAATCTCTTGCTGGCCTCTGTCGCGCTCACTCCAGTCCTCGAGCTTTGCAACCATAAACACAATATTGGGGTCCCAGCGCCCAATTACGGAAAACAAAGACACGATCTCGCCGCGTTCCAGTGACGGCAGAAGGATGTTCTCCATACGATCAGCCTGGCGTTCCGCATAATCCAGTCCCACCCCATCCGGCCCACGCGCAAAGATGTTTAAGGTGCCCCGGTCCTCAGATGGCAGAAGCTCACGATCCAGCTGGGTATACAGCCCTGCCGCTATGCCTGCGGCGAGAAGGCATCCGCCGACGGTGCGCCATGGTGCGTTCAGCACCCATTCCAAAGATCGGTGGTAGCGCTCGGCGAGTTGGTTGCCCAAGTCGCTGATGCGGCGCTCGCGAGGCTTAGCCACAGCGAGTCTCGCCATCGCCGCGGGCACGAGACTCAGCGCCACGAAAGAGGAGATAGCCACCGCCACAGCCAGTACCAGCCCAAATTCCTGAAACAGTCTGCCCGCTGTGCCCGGCAAAAAGGCAATCGGTATGAAAACGGCAATGAGCACCGCGGTGGTAGCAATCACCGCAAAAAATACTTGGCGCGTACCGGTCACCGCGGCAGCACTGGCGCCCGACCCCTCTGAGCGGCGGCGTTGCACGCTTTCGAGCACGACAATGGCGTCATCCACAATCAGACCGGCTGCGAGTACTAGCGCCAGCAGCGTGAGAATGTTGATCGAAAAGCCAAGCATCCAGCTGGCGGCCAAGGTGCCGAGTAGGGAAATCGGGATCGCAATAGCCGGGATCAATGTCAGACGCATCGAGCCGGTAAAGAGCCGGATGGTGCCGATCACGACCAGGATGGATATGAGCAGCGTTGTGATCACCTCGCGCACTGATCCGCGGATGAACACCGAGTCATCCGAGATGATCTGCAGGTCGACGCCTTCCATGCGGGCATTGATGTCTGCCACCGCGTCGCGCACACCCTCTGCGATCTGGATCGTATTCGATCCCGCCTGGCGAATAATGCCGATTCCGACCACGCGCTCACCATTGAGCCGGACAAACCCCGTGGAATCCTCGGGAGAGAAGGCGACTTTGGCCACGTCGTTTATGCGAATCTCGTCACGGATAATCAGCGAGCTGATGTCTTCCTCGCGAGTTACCGCAGCATCTGCGCGCACCAGTAGTTGTTGGTCACCCGTGCGGAAACTGCCTGCCGGGACATCCAGTGGTGCCGCGCGCAGCACCTCAGTGACATCAGCGACGGTGAGGCCATAGCTTGTTAATCGGAGCGGGTCGAGGATGATCCTCAGTACCCGCTGTCGCGCGCCAAAAAGCGGTACATCGGCCACGCCGGGAAGGGAAATAAAGCGGGGCACGATGTCTTGTTCAATAAACTGGTTGAGGTCTTCCTCAGAGTAGTCTGAGGACTTCACCGCGATGCGGATGATTTCTTCTGCCTGTTCATCTGCTTTGAAGACCGATAGCTGCTCAACGGCATCGGGCAGCTCGCGCTCGATGCGACTGACTGCCTCCCGGACATCTGAAGCGGCGCGATCGACATCCACGTCGGGTCGAAATTCGATCCAGATGCGCGTGTTGTTTTCTTCGCTGGAGGAGTTGATCTCGAGAACCCCGGAGACGCGGGCGGCGGCTCCCTCGAGCAACCGGGTGACCTCGGCATCCATCGTCTCTGGAGACGCACCGGGCAGAAACGCACGAACCGAGACTATCGGACGATCAACGTCGGGGAGCTCGCGGACCTCGATGGCGAGCAGCGCGGCCAGCCCGCCGATCGCCACCAGCAGATTCATGACCAGGATTAGCCAAGGTCGCCTCACACCCAGTGCTGGCAATCCCCCTGCAGAGAAAAAGCCTTTTTCAGCCACTGTCAGCCACTGGTCGTGTCGGGAGTAGACGAGGAAGCGGCCCGCATGCCCGCATCGAGGTTAGAGGTGCTCAGAACTTTGAGCGGAGCGCCGGCTCGCACACCCTGAACACCCTCCATCACCACCGCCTCGTTCTCCGCGAGGTCGCCATCGACCAAGATAGCACCGGCTAACCGCTTGACCAGCCGGACTTCGCGCCGCGCTGCCCGACCGTCCTCTGCGACCCACACATAGGCGCCGTCTGCTCCCCACTGCACTGCCACATCCGGTACCGACAGGAACCGACCACGTGTCGCGTTCAAACTAATCTCAAACGCCATGCCTGGGCGAAATTGGTCGTTCTGATTATCGACTGCGGCTCGAGCGGTGAAAGAGCGCGAATTCACATCAATGCGGGAGTCCACCGCGACGATTTCGCCTTTGACCGGCTCGTCAGCCGCATCCCATAGCTTGACGCTGACGGGCGTGCCCCTTTGCACGCGTTCTACATACACTTCCGGCACAGAAAAATTGATGAGCAGTACCTGTCGGTCATCAATGGTGGTGACAAGGGTATTGGTGTCAATGCGATCGCCGACATCGATCTCGGTGAGACCCACACGGCCGGCAAAGGGCGCGGTGATTTGCCGTCGATCCAAATCAACTCTCGCTTGCTCCAGCGCGATGCGGGCGCTGTCAACCGCCGCTCTGGCGTCATCGAGCTGGCTCTCGGGGATATTGGCATCGCGGGCATTGACGGTGGTGTAGCGTTTTACTAATCGGTCAGCGTCTGCCAGCTGGACGGTAGCGAGCTCGACGGCCAGCTGCTCATCACGGTCATCGAGTTGCAAAAGCAGATCTCCCGCAGCGACCTCGCCATCTGCCTCGATGGCGACTGCCGTCACACGGCCCGTGGTTTCGGCGAATACCGTTACCGACTTCAGCGCGCGCGCAGTGCCCACCGAGGTCAAAGTCTCTTCTAGCTCGCTGAGCTGAACAGGTTCGGTCAGCACCGGCACACCGCCGCCCTGGCCGCCGAACCGGGGTCCGCCCGTCTGCTCAGTGCCATCACAACCTATGAGGAGCTGCGGCAGGACTACCGTGTTCAAGAGCAGAGCCCTGTAGAAAATAGTCCGAGACATATCAGCGGTTTCTCTGGGCGCATGGGCCACTATTTGCTGCTCACCAAGTAAGACACAGTCGTTCAGAAGAGTCTTTTCTACTCATGAAGCCTGTCGATGGTTGGATTCTACTCCAGTTTGCGGGTTTCGGATGTTATTCAGTGGTTCCCATAAATAATGGCAGAGCGCTAGAACTGCGGTGGTCTCGGTATTACTTGTGCCCTGAAGCGTCGGATCGGCTACAGTCCGACACTGGATAAGAGGAAGTACGATGAGCGACACACACCAATCCCCACCGGCGGAGGGTTTGCCCTGTCGAGGGTGCACTGCGGATTGCCCCAACAGGGAGAAATGCGAGGGCAAGCCCTGGAGGATCCCCCGTGAGGACTAGCTTTTACCGTTAAGCCAAGAGTCGCGGTGCCCGGCTAGCGGGCAGCAGGTGTTTACGCGGCAACGTCCGCGCGCAAGCGCCGCACCCCGAACACCATGAGCAGCAGACCCAGCAGTGCCAGTCCCACATTACCCATCATGGGTACCGGAATTAGCTCAGCCAGCGCCTCCCAGAGTGCACCAATACCCCCGACAGGATTTCCAAAGAAGTCTTCGTCTGGTTGGTCCGGCGCGTTGGGGTCGTAAGCACCGGACAAGCCGGTTTCGCCCGCAAGGCCGTCGGATGACTCCTCCATCTGGCTCGCATCGCCGTCGTCATCCTGAAACTGCGGATCCACTGCAATATTCTCCCCCGAGAGTTGCTGGCAAGTATTCGTCTCCGGGTCGCAGGCTATGTAGTAGTTCTCTGGCGTGGAAAAGTTGTTATTGAAGATGTTCACAACGGAACCCGTGTCGTCATCGGCGGACAGCAAATTGTCCAGCACGAGATCTACCAGGCCGCCGCTTGGTGGGTTGCGGGTGGTGGCCGCGAGTACTTCCGAGGCGTCGATGACCGTGTTGTTCCAGAAATTGTTGTTATAGACGTTGGCTTGCGCAGGGCCGACCAAGTATTCGCCATAGCCCGTCGGTAAATCGTGTCGGTAGTTGGGGTGATTGTCGTTACCTGATGTGTCCCAGTTCCGTGCTTCGCTGGCCTCTACACTCAGGTACACGCCGCCACTGGGATAGTTATAAAAACTGCCGTAAGGGTGGTCAGATGCATCACTGGGCCGATCATGGATCATGGTGTTATTGGCGACCGTGTTATTCACGAAGTTGATGGTGCCAGTTTGAGAGCGCACAGAGACGCCGCCACCCACTCGAATGCTATCGTTATGAGAATTGTAGTTCACATTTTCCGTATTCGTGTTGTCATGGATGAAGTTGCTGGTGAGCGTGACATCGTGATGCTTTGTGATGACGTAGAGACCGCCGGTACCAAAGCGAGTGGTGTTGTTACCAATATGGTTGCGGTGAATCTCCAGTTTGGCGCCGGGGGTTCCGGCCGCGAGGATGGCGGCACCGCCGCCCATACCATCGTAAGCACTTTCATATCCATTTGGCGTGATGGTGTTGCCGGTGATCGTGTTTTGGATCAGCGACACCGCGCCCCGCGCGAAGATCCCTCCTCCTTCACAGTCGTACCAGCAGTAGCCAGTCCCGTCACCGATGCCGTCCTCCGTGGTGCTGACACCATCTACGGTGTTGTCCGTGACGGTATTGTTGCGAATCGTCACCAGAACCTCTGAGTTGACATAAATGCCAGCACCCTGATGGCCCGCAAAATTATTGGTAAAGGTGCTGTCCTCGATGAGCACCGTGCCTGACTTGGCCTCGATGGCCAGACCGCCGCCTTTGGAGGGGGATGAGTTGCCGGTGAACGCCGAGTCGCTGACCGTCACGCCCCGGCTTCCGTAATGAGAGAGCAGGCTTGCGCCCCCCCCATAACCACTTTTGAACCTGCCGCGCGTCTCCTGGGAGTTGTAAATAACGTTGCCAAGAAAACGCGAGCCCGTCACCGTGATCTTTCCGCCGATGGCCCTATCGCTCGGGAACAGTTCACCGCTTCGCCGAGACGTGCCGCCCGCATCGAGGAATTCCTCATGCTCCTCATAACGGGCCTCATTCAATGCATCGACGTCATCGCGCAACGTTAGCCGCCATGGATAATTGAAGTCGCCGGTGTCCCATTCGAGGGCCGGACCCACCATGGCTCGCAGCGCGCCGCCTTCACGGCCACTCTCCACTGAATTCGCTCCCTCAGCGGTGCCATCACCAAAAACTGAGTTGTTCACCGTGATGTCGCCGATACGTGACCTGAGCGAGGCCGCGCCGCCATACTGGTCGGCCTGTGGGTTGTTATTTCTGTTTCCCAGAAACACCGCGCCGTCTAGGGTAATGTTGCCGCCCAGCGTGTCGGCCACTAGGGCTGCCGAGTCATGCCAGTCATGAAATTCCAGACTTGCACTATTGGCGGTAAACGCAACGCCAGCCAGTCGGAGGCTCGCGTTGCGTGATATCAGACTCAGGCCGCTTGCGGCGCAGTCCTCACCGTACCAAACCTTCCAACCTCCTCCATCATATGACGCCTCTCTCGCGGATGGGTGCGAGTGATAGCACCCTCGCCAATTAGCCATCTGCCGGGTTTGGTTTTGATTGTATGAGTAGAGTCCGTTGGTGATCGTGAGTTGCGACACGGTGATCAACACCCCCGAGTCGTCGATTCCCGCTGGCAAGGTAGCCATGAGTTCGTTGCAGGGCTGGTCGTCCGCCGACGTACAGTCGTCTGTCGCACTGGTGGTAGAACTAATGAACCCTGAGTCACTGCCTCGGTCCCAGTCGGGCACAAACAGGAGCCCACCATGGTCATAGACAGTCGTGCTTGCGTATACACCTTCCTGTTCCGGCGGACGGGCGAACGACAGATTAAAGACCAGCGCGCTTGAGGTGCCACCGCCGTCGAGAATAGTCGCGCCCTCGCCAGCACCCGTGATGGTGAGTGAGTAGGGCTCGGTGCAGACCTGTCCGCCACTCTTGGGGCAGGTGTTATAGCCGGCCACATCGTCATCAAACCGGTGGCGATACACAAAAGGCGCATGATCGGGTGGGCCCTCGGTCATGATCCCGTAGTCGCTGACATACGGAGCGCCCTCGGTCTCTTCGTGGGTGTAGGTGAAGGAGAGATTACCCGCAGTGGAGTACGTGCCCGCGGCGAGGATGATGGTGTCGTCCTGGCCATTGACGGCGGCTTCGTTGAGCGCCGCCTGAAATTCTGCCGCTGTTGACACATTAAAGGTATCGGCCACGGCCACCGCAGAGCCAAGTCCGAGTGTCGCGCAGAAGGCTGCGAGTGCCGCGGGCCCGGCCGAGCGGTTTAAGCCCATTATGGCTGTATGGCGCGTGGTGTTGGGTAGGTTAGCTTTCATCATGAGTTCAACGCTCCTGACCGGGGCCTATGGAGGCCGCTTGCTATCTTTCGATGTGATGAGTATTCGTTACTGCCGCCTTCAATCGGATTTGTCCTGGTGATACCCCTGAGACTACTCTTCAGGGTCCGCTTGGCTCATGCACACAATCAACTCTTCTCGGGCCTCGTCTGACAACTCAGCGGCAACGATTTCGTCGCGGGTGCCGCGGGCGTAGCAGGGCATGGGGTTGGCGCCGGTCGTGTGGCACTGCGCCAGATGATCGTAGGCTGCGGGTGACAGTCCGGCTGACTCGAGGCAGCTTTCTTCGGTCGTCGCGCGCGCGGTCTTGCCCTGTTTGTCGAGGACGCGCTGCTCCGGCTCGGCATAAGTGTGCCCCGCAGCCATCGTGATCAGTACAACGCCCAGAATATAGTCCAGCTTCATGGTGGCCTCCGGTGGCGATTCTTGTCCTATAGGGTAAGGTTAGCGTAGTGGGACCGTAGCCCATATAAAAACGGCAACCTATACGCGCGCTCTATAGAAAACCAAAGATAGCGGCTTTGCAAGGGGATGTGGATGGCTGCGCTACAGCATCAAAG
>JBELDB010000057.1:9204-10288 GCA_042094525.1 Congregibacter sp.
CCGATCCCGGGCCTACCCATAGCGCTCCTTATCGCGGCGCTTCAGGCAAGGGATAGCGTTGCCCCCCCGCCAGAGCCACCGCCCCCCAATCCGGGTGTCTATGAAGGCTTCAGGAACGTCACCGAAACTTCGGAGATCGCGATACCGCCCGGGGATAGCTCGCTGATAACGGAGTACGACGTCAGTCGGTTTTATCCCAATGGCGGCGCCTCGGGAGATTTCGACGACGACGGCGATGTAGACCTCTTTATTGTGCAGGATGGTTTGCCCGCCTTTCACCTTTACCGGAACAATGGCGATATGTCCTTCACGGACATCACCGATCAGGCCGGTATCAGGCGACTGTCGGCGGAAGACGGTGCGTCCAGAGGGTCTCCCGCGTTTGTCGATCTCAATGCTGACGGCGCTCTGGATCTTTTGATATTAGGTCTTCTGGGGGCCCCCTCGCTCATATTTATTAATAACGGCGCGGGGGGCTTTACAGAATATACGGCTCCGACGGGGCTGGAGAATATGAACGCCCCTTACTCTTTCTCTCCGGCCTTTGCCGACTATGATGCAGACGGAGATCTGGATCTCGCGCTGGGTCACTGGGGAACCCACCGTGCCGATTCTGAAGAAGAAACGGAAACCTTGTGGCGCAATGACTCAGCCATGGGACAAATTTCGTTTACCCCTGTTTCTTACCAGTCCGGCATTTCTTCAAATATCAACGGTAAAGATTACTCGTTTACGCCCATCTTCTCTGATGTTGACCTCGATGGAGACTCTGATCTCCTCATGGCGGGCGACTTTGGTCACTCTCAATGGTTTAGAAATTTGGGTAACGGGCAATTCAGCAATGCGACTGACAAAGAGGTAATTGCTGTTTATAACGGTATGGGTGCTGCCGCGGCCGATATTGACAATGACGGCGACATGGACTGGTTTGTCACCGCTATTTCGGATCAAGGCGAACCCGCAGGAAATGCACTTTATGTCAACGATGGCAACAGCTTTATTGATGGCACCGTGGAGGCCAATGTTGGCGATGGAGGCTGGGGCTGGGGGGTCTGTGCAATGGACCTCGATAATGATGGTGACA
>JBELDB010000058.1:0-10101 GCA_042094525.1 Congregibacter sp.
CATGCTGTTGCAGCCTGACAGTCAGTTTTTCCAATACCTGCGTAACGCCGAACCCGGCGAATGATCCGATCGTAAATAGTTGGGCGCGCTCCGCGCGCCCGGTCTCCACGCCGTTGCCCTGTGCTATTCTCCTCGCGAGCGCTTTCTGCAGCACAACATCCTGACGGACTGACACGATGAGCACTGAAAATCGCTGGCTTTTGCCAGAGGGTATCGACGAGCTGTTGCCCGAGCGAGCGAGTCAGCTGGAAGCCCTCCGACGTCGCCTGCTGGATCAATGTGCTACGTGGGGCTATCGCTATGTCATCCCACCTTTAGTCGAGTTCACCGACTCGCTGCTGGTTGGTCTGGGTGCCGACCTAGACGTGGTGACCTGCAAGTTCACCGATCAAATGAGCGGCAGAATGCTGGGTGTTAGAGCTGATATTACGCCCCAGACAGCGAGAATGGATGCGCATAGTCTCGCTGAAGAGGGTGTGACGCGGCTCTGCTATGCCGGTTCGACGCTCCAAAGTACTTCGCAGTCTGTTATCAGTGGACGGGCACCGATTCAATTGGGTGCTGAGCTCTATGGCAGTAGCGCCATCGAGGCAGACAGCGAAATTATCGCCCTGATGCTGTCGACCCTAAATTGTGCGGGTGTAAGCCGTCCGCTGACGCTCGATATTGGTCATATCGGTATCTATGACGCGCTGTTCTCCAACGCGGGTCTCGACACCGAGCTGGAAAAGCAGATTTTTGACGCCCTTCAAAGGAAGTCTGGCCCCGACATCGAGCGGCTGTCTGCTTCGCTCCCTGCGAAAGTGGCCGAGCGATTGGGGCAGTTGGCTTCGCTACATGGCTCTGCCGACGTGCTGACAAATGCCCGAGCACTGTTCCCCGACGAGCCGGCGGTCATAGCGGCGCTAGATCAACTAGACGCAGTGTTGGCTCAAGTGCAGGAGGCGTTCCCTGGCGTGGGTGTGTATGTTGACCTGACGGAATTGCGAGGCTTTCGTTATCACACGGGTTTGGTCTTCGCCGTTTATTTGGAGGATCGTGGATCAGCGGTGGCGAAAGGCGGCCGCTACGACAACATTGGTGCTGTCTTCGGCCGCGACCGACCGGCTACTGGATTCGCGATTGATCTTAAGGTGCTGGTCGACGATGCCACGCGCAGCGATACAGCGGACCTTCCGGTTATCGCGCCTCAGTCGAATGATGCTGCGCTCCGGGCCGCAGTGACTGCGCTGCGATCAGCGGGTCGAACAGTGGTCATGGATATTGCTCCCGGTGTGGACTTGCCCAATGCGGAGCGCCTGATACTGAGGGATGGCGAGTGGGTGATAGAAGGGAGTGAGGCCTCGTGAGCCATAACGTTGTGATTCTCGGCACCCAGTGGGGAGACGAGGGCAAAGGAAAAATTGTTGACCTGCTCACTGAGCAGGCGGATGCCGTGGTGCGCTTTCAGGGAGGCCACAATGCCGGCCATACGCTGGTGATTGGCGGGCAGAAAACAGTTCTGCACCTGATCCCTTCCGGTGTGCTGCGCGCAGGGGTGCAGTGTTTAATCGGCAATGGCGTCGTGTTGTCTCCCGAGGCGCTACTGCAAGAGATCGACACGCTGGAGGGCAACGGTGTGCCCGTACAGGACCGGCTCAAGATCTCCGCGGCCTGCCCACTGATACTGCCTTACCACGTGGCGCTTGATCAGGCGCGTGAGGCGCGAAGGGGTGAAAACAAAATTGGCACGACGGGTCGTGGCATTGGCCCGTGCTACGAGGATAAGGCGGCCAGGCGAGCGCTCCGATTGGGTGATCTGCGTGACCCGGCAAGATTCGCCTCGGCACTCGAAGAGGTACTGGACTATCACAACCATGTACTCGCGCATTACTACGGGGTCGATACGCTGGAGTTATCAGCGGTACTCGATGAGGCGTTAGCGCACGGAGAGCGATTGATGCCCATGATGGCGGACGTCACCTCGCTCCTCCATGACTACCGAAAGACGCAGGCGCGCCTATTGTTTGAGGGAGCACAGGGCTCCCTGTTAGATATCGATCACGGCACTTACCCCTTTGTGACAAGCTCCAACACGACTGCTGGTGGCACCGCAACGGGCTCGGGCTTTGGCCCTTTGTATCTCGATTACGTGTTGGGTATCACCAAGGCTTACACCACTCGCGTGGGTTCGGGGCCTTTTCCTACTGAACTCTTTGATAAGACGGGCGAGCGGCTGGCGGAGCGCGGCCACGAGTTTGGCGCCACCACGGGGCGCCCCAGACGCTGCGGTTGGTTTGACGCCGTCGCGTTGCGCACGGCAGTCAACATCAATTCGCTCTCTGGACTGTGCCTGACAAAGCTCGACGTGCTTGACGGATTGGAGGAAATCTCAGTCTGTGTGGGTTATGCGAACGAGGCAGGCGAGACGGCGGCTAACCCGGTGGATGCTGTCGATTACGAGAACCTGAAACCTGTCTACGAGACATTGCCGGGTTGGAGTGACTCCACCGTGGGCTTGAAATCTCTCGAAGCACTGCCAGAAAACGCCCGCGCTTACATTAGGCGCCTAGAGGAGTTGGTAGGGGCGCCCATCGATATTATCTCTACTGGGCCTGATCGCGAGGAGACGATTCTACTTCGTCACCCTTTCGGGAATTGATCTGTGCTGTTGCTCAGCAAAGTCCTGTCACTGCTGATCTACCCGCTCTCTCTCAGCCTGCTGCTTCTGGTGTTGGCGATGCTTCTGCGCTTGCGCGGAGCCCGCGGCAGGGCGAACGGTCTGACGCTGCTGGCAACAGGATGGCTCTACTTTTGTGCCACGGAGTGGGGTGCGAGCGCTTTATTGAGCCCGCTGGAGGCGGCTTACCCCGCTTTTGCTAATGAAGAGCTGCCTGAAGCGGAGGCCATTGTCGTGCTCGGTGGTGGCATCACGGGGGAGTCGCGCTTTGGACAGGGCGGCGATTTCAATCAGGCGGCTGACCGGTTGTGGCGTGGCGGCGCGCTCTACAAAGCACAGAAAGCGCCGATGATTGTCTTGTCGGGTGGCACAACGCTTGAGGGGGGTCTTCCTGAGGCGGTTCTGATGGCGCAGAAGCTGACCAGCCTGGGTATTCCCGGGGCAGCCTTGCTGCAGGAGACCGCAAGTCGAACGACCCGCGAAAACGGCCAGTATACGGAGGCATTGCTCCACGACCGGGGCGTCTCCCATATCCTGCTTGTCACCAGCGCCAGCCATATGCGCCGCGCCTCCGCGGTGTTTGCCGCACAGGGATTTATGGTGACGGCCGTCTCGACAGATCATCAAACACCACTTCTGGTGGGCCCGGTGCCGGGCTGGTTACCCACCACAGAGCGGCTGTCACGATCGAGCCGGGCCATCCACGAATGGGTGGGCTACCAGGTGTACTCATGGCTTGGCTATCTCGATCAAGCAGAGACACTAGGCAACGCTTAACGCTTAACGACCGATGCCGAGCCCTGTGCTGTGCCGAGGCGCTGTTAAACAGGCGCGCGGTTACGGTTCCCGACCCGATGTGCGCGCTGTTTCAGCGGTGACACTTCGCGCCACCCTGTGCCGATATCTATATTTAAAGCCTATATGAAGAGCTGTTTGAGATCGCTGTAGTTGTGCCCTGTCCATCGCCGGAAGGCGCGGTAGAAGCTGTTCACTTCGGCATAGCCGAGTTCCCAGGCGACGCATTTTCCCGGTAGCCACCGTTTCTCCAGCATCAGGGTGCAGCGATGGCGCCGGATGTGGTCGAGGATGCTCTGGTAGTTGGTGCCATCAGCGCGCAGTCGGCGACGTAGCGTGGTCGGGCTGATATGCAGAGTGTCTGCAACTTCCTCGGACCGCAGCCGCAGTAGATCTCCCGAGAGTAAAAGGTCTATGACGCACAGCGTGGTGCGCGACAGCTCGTGGGGCGCCCGCGTGGTGATGCGGACTGACAGCTCAACTGGAACATCCGGCTTTGGGCGATGAGATGCCCGTTCCAGAGAGTCCCAGGGGTTGCTATATCCGACGCGATCCCGGTCGGGGACCTTGTGCAGATACAGCGGGTAATCGGTGTCGGTTGAGGTGAGCGTCGTCGTAGCATTTTTCATATCAACTTCCCTGTCGTGATCAAAGTTCTCCCAGTGGGTGTGAGCGGAGCGATCCATCGCCCCGGCCAGTCAGGATAGCCAAATGCATGGCGAGAGCCAGTTGCCCGACCGAAAAGGATGACATTGGTCGCAACTGGGGTCGGTGTCCCCAATTTGATCACTGGCTGCTGCCGGTTGGCTCGCGGCTATTAAGGCTTCAGAAGCCCGACAGCCTGAGGGCCGAGAGTGAAAGGGAGGAGTGGTGTGGTCTTAGGGCAGTAAAGCGGGTGTTTGGGCATACCTGTGGCGGTCACTCCCAAACAGCGCATATTGCCCAGCAGTTTTGCCGCAATGCTGTGACGGTTTTGTAATGCGCCGCCATTACCCCAGGCGGCGATGATCAACTGGGACTCTCGCCTTGCACGGCGAAGCCACAGATTGGTGCGGGGCCCGACAGGGTCGTGTTCGTCGAGCAGCTCGCGTGGGTCGGTGGCGCGGAGTGAAAAAAGATTCACCATGAGTAGCGACCCAAAGCCCCATTGCTGCGCAAAATCGATGCAGCGTCTCAATGTGGGGTCGTTAGTCTTTGCGTTGGCTGTGGAAGGATTCAGTCCGACAAAGGCGCATTGGGGCAAAGTGCTGTCCCACGACCGCCGTAGCCAGTAACGATAGCGACCGCAGCGCGAAAATCCGGCCTGCCCTTTCATCGCAACGACCGTCGCGCTCATTCCCGAACAATGCACTCTTCGGTCATGGGGCCCTCATCCGGCGCGGGTTCGAGATAAATGTCGATCGTCTGGTGCTTTTGTAACTCTCGCTCGCGGTAAGTGCCCCCCACCCGTGTGGCACAGGTTTTGAAGTACGGTTGCTGTGTCTCGGGGTAGAGCTCCGCCTGCACTGGATCCGTGTCAGTGACACAGCTAAGCAGTAAGGACCCGACCCCAATACAAACAGCGAAGCGCCAGAGCTTTATGATCACTGGCTGATAGCGTCGTCGGACGCTGCAATTTCTTGCGCCGATGAGTCGGGCAATGCTCACTCTTCTCCTGATTCCACAGCCCGCCTAAGGTAGAAACCCGCCAGCGCCAGCATGACACCGCAAACCGCAGCGATTAGTGATAGGGAGCCGAACCACAGTAGCGCTACCACGCCCACTGCCCGTCGCTTGACCTCAGTCGCAGATTCTTTGCCAGTGAAGTACATCGCCAGTCGATAAATCTGATTTTGATTGATCAAATGATTGATCTCAGATTGCAGCGTGCGCTGTTGGTTGCGCCGCGTGAAGATTTCCTCATCAATCGTGAACGCCCGTTCGGCGATGATCTCGAGCTCTTCGCGCTTACCTTCCTCGTAAGCAGCGAGTTCGCCATTCTGCTCATTTCTGATGCGAGCAAACCGAGACCTATCGGCTGATGCTTTGGACACCACGTTGGTCTCTAGCTCTGCGTTGGCGGCGAGGCGTTGCTCAATCTCGATTTTTAGCTCTGCGATGCGGGTATCGATCTCATCAATCCTGCGAGTGTATTTGTTATTCACAAAGTCGAGCTGTTGCTTGAGTTGGCTTTCCATTGTGGATTGCTTTTGCAGCGCGTCGCCACCGAGATAACCCGTGGTGATCACAGAGAGCTGCTGCTCTTTTTCCCGGATCAGGCCCCGGTATTTCTGTTCTCGTTGCGAGCGATTGAAAATGTTGGCAGTCGCCATTGCCTCGTCGAACTCGCGCTTCAGCGCCTCGAGCTCTTCCAGCAACCGGTCTCGTTCAGAGGCACTGCCTCCTATATTCTGAAGTAGCAGCGTTGAGAAGCGATCTTCGACCGCTTCGGTCTCTTCGCGCCAGTCTCGATAGTACTCATCTCGCACCAGTTCGAGTCGCGCGATCTCTGTGTTGAGTTCATCCCGAAAGCCATAATCGATATTGCTCAGCACGTCGCGCATATTGCGGTCGATTTTGACCACTGCGTCGTTAAATTGCCCGTCGATGATGGTTTGCTCTACCTCAAGCTCCGCCAACAGATCGTCTTCAGTGAACTTCACAACATAGGCGCGGCGGTTCTCAAGAAGCCCGACTGCCTGCTCCGTGCTTTCTATCTCGTTCTTGCGGTTGTCGATAGCGCGGTTCAAGTTGGAGAAGTTGCGTTCGAAGCCATTGAGCATGGTCTCAAAGGTAATCAGACACAGAAACAGCACAAACGTGAGAAACATCCCGCGCCAGATGCGATTACGAACCGCCATGAAGGCAAACGTCAGCGGGATTTTGCAAATTTCGACAACGGCGATCAGTACAAAGGGCAGCGCCGCGACAAGGATGGAGGAAGAGCCCTCGAGCAAGCCGACATCACCCTCTGATGCAAAGGACGAGTAGGCTGAGACGGCCACAACAATAGAAATGGTGAGGCCAATGAGCACTGCAATGATCTCAACTGCCCACGCAAGACCGATAAGGAATCGGGCGTTTTTCAGAAGCGTGTGGTGCGAGTAGAACATGATATGGTCTCCTCAGTCAGGGCCGCTGGGCGCCCCACCTTTTTCAAAACGGCCGGCGAAAGTATCACAGTTCTTGGCTATTCCCGGACGGCTGTGGTTTTTTACCAAACGCAAATGAAGGGGTTTTATGATCCTGCTTACGGGCGCTACAGGGCGCGTTGGTTCCGCGGCCGCAAAGGCGCTAATAAGCGCTGGCGTGCCTTTCAGGGCGCTGGTTCGAGACCCCGATAAGCTGAACTTCGACTGTGATGCAGCGGAAATTGTGCAGGGCGATCTGAATGATCCCGGTATCGTCGAGCAAGCGCTATGGGGTATCAGGCGCGCGCTCATCGTGATGGGTAATCACCCGGACCAGTCAAAATTGGAGCGGCAGTTTGCCAGTCTTGCCGCCGATGCCGGTGTATCGCATCTGGTTAAAGTGTCATCCATGGAGGCGGCCCCTGACGCGACTGCCACCCTGCCCAAGAATCACTACGACACTGAGCAGCATATCGCCGCACTGGGCGTGGACTGGACCTTTCTGCGGCCCAATTACTACATGCAAAACATGCTGATGTACTCAGCGTCCATCGCTCGTACCAATAGTTTCGCTTTGCCACTCGGTACTGCCAAGACGGCCATGATTGATGCGCGGGACGTGGGCGAGGTTGCGGCGGTGGTGCTGACCGGTGAGGGTCACGCGGGGCAGGCCTATCGGTTAACCGGACCCGCATTGATGGATTTTCATGAGGTGGCGGCGCGTATGGGCGCCGTATTGGAACGCCCGGTCAGCTACGTGGCGCAAAGCCCCGAGGCGTTCCGCGAGGTGCTTGGGCAGTTTATTCAGTCTGCTTGGCAGCTCGACGCCGTGTGCGAGCTCTTTGCCGAAATCGCCGCAGGATCCCTCGAAGAACAGACCTCGACCGCCGCCGATCTCCTGGATCGTCCTGTGGTGGATCTGGAAACCTTCACGCGGCAATTTGCGGGCGCCTTCGCGCCAGTGAGCTAGAGATCGTCGCTGTTTGCAATGTTGATGCGGCCTCAATAGGCTGTCGCCCTCGACGCCGCGCCTTGATGGTCGACACATCGCCAGGGCTGACGGACTTCGCAAAATAGATAAGGAATACGTTTATGCCTCCAATGACCTTGCTGGGTTGGTTTCACACGGTGATGGGCGCGATCGCCATCCTTACGGCGGCCTACACGTTGTATCAGCATCGCATCATCCGCGCCGCAGATAAGTCGGGGCGTGCCTACCTGCTGATCACATTGGTGGTCGCAGGCTCGGCGTTGGCAATTTATAACCAGGGTGGCTTTGGGGTGGGTCACATCCTCGCGGTACTTACCCTGACGGCCCTGCTTGCCGGTTACTTATTGGAGACCTTGGCGCCATTTGGCAAGTGGTCTGTGTATCTGCAGACCGGGGCCTATTCGGCCACCGTGCTGTTTCATATGATTCCAGCGATTACCGATTTTCTTCGCCGCTTACCGGTGGGCGACCCCTTCGTGGATTCGCTGGACGCGCCGCTGGTGCAGAGCTTTCATCTGGCGTTTTTGGCGGCGTTTATCGTGGGCGTGCTGGCTCAGTGGATGTGGCTGACCCGCACTCGGAGCTGAGGCAAAAGCACCATGCTGTTTATGCTGATTACACTGGGTTTCGTGGTGGTTGTGACAGGCTGCATGATTTTGATCAACCGCTGGATGGTGTCCCAGCGACCTGAGCTGCCGGACGAAGCTGAAGACAACGACCCGCCCACGCAGACGTGAGCCGGATCAGACGCTCTCCATGGAGCTTTTACTAAGCCAGATCAGCCCGATCCCGAGTCATGCACTCGTCGCATTAGCTGCCGTCATCCTGGGCGGTGCGCAGTTGGCATCTGCTAAAGGCACGGCGCGACATCGCGCGCTGGGCTGGGCCTGGGTGGGCTTGATGGCCTACGTGGCCACCTCATCGTTTTTTATCAGTGAGCTGAGACTGTGGGGTGCGTTCAGCCCGATTCATTTACTCAGTATCTGGACTCTGTTCTCGCTGGTGATGGCGGTTTATTTTGCCCGCCAGGGCAATATACGCCAGCACAAAATCTGGATGCTGCTGCTCTACATCCTTGCGCTGCTGGTGACCGGTCTGTTCACTTTCTGGCCCGGTCGGGTAATGCATGGCGTATTGTTCGGTGTCTAGTACCCTGTAGCAGGCTACCCATGGTAACAGTGCGTGCTGAGCCAATAATTGGAGTCCAATAAAGGAGCAGTAAGTAGGAATGATTTCAGGCGCTTGTTTTTGCAAAGCCGTGCAGTACGAGTTGCTGACCGAATCACAGATGCAGGGGTTGTGTTACTGCACCGATTGTCAGGTGGTGGGCGGGAGCTCGCATTGGGCCTCCTATGCGGTGGCACCCTCCGACTTTCGATTGTTAGAAGGGGCTTTGACCCCCTATACCTATGACCCGGGCTCGGGCCGCGAGGTCACGCGTCATTTCTGTGGCACTTGCGGCACGCAGATCATGGTGCAGTCTGATGAGCTCGGTGTGGCCTCGGTGAACGCCATGACCTTTGATGACGCCACGCAATTTACGCCGCAGATAGCCTACTTTGGTGGCAGCGTGCCGCGCTGGTGCGAGGTGGATCCGCGCCTGACCGCGTTCGGAGATACCGAGTGACGTTGCTCCTCATTTATTTGGCGATCGCCATTGGGGTGTCGTTCCTGTGCTCAGTACTCGAGGCGGTCCTGCTCTCTATAACGCCCAGCTATCTGGAGCAGTTGACGCAGGAGCGACCGAAGTCAGGTAAGGCGATAAAGTCTGTCAAAGATCGCTTGGATGAATCGCTTTCGAGCATCCTCATCCTCAATACCTTTGCTCACACCATGGGGGCGGCGGGTGTCGGTGCCCAGGCGCTCCGCGTTTTTGGCCCCGAGGCAGAAACCCTGATTGCAGTCTTGCTGACGCTGGCGATTCTGTATTTCTCTGAGATCATTCCGAAGACCCTTGGTGCGACCTACTGGCGCCAGTTGGCGGTACCCGCGGCGTTTACGATCCGGTGGTTGGTGCGCTTGGTGTATCCACTGGTGTGGGTATCAACGCGTCTGACCCAACTGCTCGGCAAAAGCCACAAGGATGAAATCACCCGAGAAGAAATTCTGGCGCTGGCCTCTCTTGGGCGGAAAGACGGCGCTTTGGCAGCCCAAGAGAACGAATATCTCGTCAACCTGCTCAAACTCAGCGAGACGCTGACAAGTGAGATTCTGACCCCTCGCACAGTCGTCCATATGTTGGATGAATCGACCACCGTGTCAGAGGCGCTGGCTCTAGAGGACACCCGTCAGTTCACGCGCATCCCGATTTTTCGTGACTCCACCGACAACGTGACCGGCATGGTGATGCGCGTTGGCCTGTTTGAGGCCGAGCGTGACGGGGGTGCTGGTAATGCGATCGGTGGTTACGCGCAGCCGGTAGTGCGCGTGCCAGAAGAGCTGCCGGTATATCGGCTGCTCGACCGCTTTATTCGCGAGCAGGCGCATCTGGCTGTCGTCGAGGACGAGTTTGGCCAGACCGCGGGCATCGTTACACTAGAGGATGC
>JBELDB010000059.1:0-9892 GCA_042094525.1 Congregibacter sp.
TGTACGTTGGCGATGCCGACGCGGTGAGCGGTGGATTCTGGCAGCGCGCCTACTTCAGTAACTTTGGCGCGACCATCGGCGGCGGCACCACCCAAGTGCAGGCCAACATTATCGCTGAGCACGTGCTCGGCCTGCCAAAATAAGGAGGCGGGGATGTCTGTAATGCAAAATGTATCGATCCGCCTCACTGAGGAGCAGGGCATGCTGCTCGATGTGGCTCGGGGCTTTGTCCGAGACCAGGCACCGATTGAGGTGGTCCGGTCGCAACTGGAAACTGAGACCGGCTTTGACCAGGCGATCTGGCAGGCGATGGTTGAAATGGGCTGGGGCGGCATTGCCTTGCCGGATACCGTCGGCGGCGCCGGCATGGGCGTCGGTTCGGCGGTGCCCGTATTCGAGGCGCTGGGTGGGGGTTTGCTGGGCACACCACTACTCAGCTCCACGCTAGCGGGTCAGTTGATATGGCGCGCCGCGGGTGAATCAGCAGCGGATTGGCTGGGCAAGCTGTGCGCCGGTTCAGTCGGCACGGTTGCGTATCTGGATCACGGCGACTGGGGTGCTGCCAATTTGGGTGTGACGCTGGGCGCAGACGGCAAGCTCTCCGGCAGCAAAAGTTTTGTTGCGGATGCCGGGGTGGCCGACTGCTTTGTCGTATTGGCCAGCGACAACGGGGAGCCGGTATTAGCACTGGTAGAGCGCAGCGATATTAACGATGGGGCTCTGTCAGAGAATGTACTGATAGATTTGACCAAGCGCGCTGCCAACGTCGACTTCACAGGTGTGTCACCTGCTCAGATCGTCCGCGGCGATACCGTAGCGCCTGCGCTAAGGGATACCCTATTGCTGGGGGCATTGCTAACGGCAGCCGAGACCACAGGGGCGGCCGGAAAATGTCTGAATAGCATCACCGAATATCTGAAGACGCGTAAACAGTTCGGTAAGTTGATTGGGTCCTATCAGGCGCTCAAGCACCCTACGGTCGATATTTATGTCGGCATGGAGAATGCGCGCTCTTTTGTGTACCACGGTGCCACCGTGGTGGCGGATGGGTCGCTCGACAAAGACGCCGAAATTGCCTGCCGCATGGCCAAGGTAGCCGCTGACAACGTCATGGTATTTGCCGGCGACCGCTCGGTGCAGTTCCACGGCGGCTTTGGTTTTACCTGGGAATGTGATTCCACGCTGTTTATTCGCCGTGCCCAGTGGGCACAGCAAATGTATGGCGGCGCGATTCACCATCGCAAGCGACTGGCGTCCTTGCTTTTAGACAGCTAGGGCGCTGCGCCAGCACTCACCCTGACGGAGGCTGCGGCAACCACACGGAGTCAGTTGGGGGGCAGGTGTTGCGCGAAAAAGCGCGCCATATTGCCGCCCATGACTGCCCGCACCTCAGTCTGAGTCAATCCGGCGTCCAACAGTGCCTGAGTCAAATAGGGCAGTTGAGAGGCATCAATCGGTGTCGTGACCGAGCCGTCCCAGTCTGATCCCAGCGCGATATGGTCGACGCCAAATCGCTCGACGCCGTATCGAATGGCACTGGCAATCGCATCGATGCCCTGACCGCAGGTCACGTCAGCCCAGAAGCCGACCCCGATCAAGCCGCCCGCCTCGGTAATCAATGCCATGGTCTCGTCACTGATATTGCGGGGGCTTGGGCAGTGCCCGTTGAAGCCTGTGTGGCTGACAATCAACGCATCACCATCTGTGATCCGCAGCGTGTCCCTAACGGTGGCCTCGCTGCTGTGAGCGACGTCAATCATGATCCTCTTGTCCTGCATGGCGCGGACAGCCAGCTCCCCGAAAGGCGTTAATCCGGCTTGCGACTCGCCGTGTAACGAGCCTCCCAGACGGTTATCGAAAAAGTGATGCAGGCCCATCATCCGGAAGCCCGCAGCAAATAGACCGTCGATGTTCTCCAGTCTGCCATCGAGAGCATGAGACCCCTCTGTGCCGAGCAGGGCGCCAACAATACTGTCACCGCGGTTGCGTCGGGCCAGCAGTTCCCTGAGCTCTGCCTGAGTGGTGATTAGCGTGAGCTGCGGACTATGCTCTGCCGCCGCCTTTACGCGGCCTGCTTGCAGCATCGCCCTCGCAAAGAGGCTGTCATAGGCCGCTGCAGGCCAACGCTGTGCCAGCGCCAACAAGGTGATGTTGTCGGCGGTGTCGCTGGCATTTTGTTCGTAGTTCTGGCCTTTTGGAGATTTGGTCACTGTGGTGAACATCTGTAGCGCGACACCGCCCTCGACCAGCCGCGGCAGATCGACCTGCCCCCAGTCATTGCGGCTCAACAGATCCTTGCCCCAGAGTGCTGAGTCGGCGTGTAAATCGCCCACGATCAGCTGCTCGTGCAGCGCGCGCGTCTCGGGAGTGGGTGCTCGTCCGCGGTCGCCCAGCACCTGATTGGCATTGCGGTCTACCCATTGAGGTCCCAACAGGAAAAACGCTGCGACCAGTGCGCAGGATAGGAGCGACACGACGGTGAGTAAGCCTTTCAGCCATGTCATGGAATGGATTCCTCTGGGAAGCAGTGTGGCGGCTGTTCGCAGTCTGTCCGGTTTCAAACAGCCGGGCAACCGGTCTGCACCAGGTTGGCGGCCGTATCTTGGATATGACTCGAGACACCGCGATCTTAGTGCTGGCTGACCAATTGAGTTGGCGCCATCCAGCACTGCAACAAGCCGACCCGGAGGCGACCGTCGTGATTCTCGCCGAGGTGCGCGAGGAGGCCACCTACGTCCGCCACAACCGCCATAAAATTGCGTTCCTGTTTAGCGCCATGCGCCACTTTGCACAGGCTCTGAGTGAGCGGGGCTATCAGGTCGAATACGCCCGTTTTGAGGAAGGGCTCCCGTCTTTGCTTGCGGCCTGTGAGCGCGCGTTGGCGCAGTGCCCATATCAGCGCTTGCTGATCTGCGAGCCCGGTGAGTATCGATTACTGGAGCAGATGCAGGGTTGGTCAGACGTCTTGGGTGTCCCGGTGGAGATTCTGGAAGACAGCCGGTTTCTCTCTTCGAGGCGGGACTTTTCAGATTGGGCGTCTGGGCGAAAGCAACTGCGCATGGAGTATTTTTATCGCGACATGCGCAAGCGCTATAGCCTACTCATGGATGCCGCCCAGCCTGAGGGCGGTAAGTGGAATTACGATGCGGAGAACCGAACGGGCTGGCGAAGCCAGTGCGATATCCCGGCGCGACCGCAGCCCGTGCTCGATGAAGTCACGCGAGAAGTCATCGAATGTGTCGCGTCGCATTTTCCTGACCACCCCGGGGACTTGTCGACCTTTCGCTGGGCTGTGACCCATGAGGTGGCACAAAGCGAGCTTGATTGGTTTTGTGAGCATGCACTGCCTGCTTTTGGGACCTATCAGGACGCGCTGGCAGAGGAGTCGCCATGGCTTTTCCATGGCTTGATCTCGATGTATCTCAACTGTGGGTTGCTGGAGCCATTGGCAGTGTGTGAGCAGGTTGAGTCAGCTTACCGGCGGGGCCATTGTTCTCTGTCTGCGGCTGAGGGCTTCATCCGCCAGGTACTAGGCTGGCGCGAATATGTCCGCGGCCTGTACTGGCACCATATGCCGGATTATCGAGAGCGCAACGCCCTCTCAGCAGACAGGCCGTTGCCGGAGTGGTTCTGGACGGGCGATACGGAAATGCGCTGTTTGTCCCAAGCGTTGCGGCAGTCCCTAGAGCTCGGCTACGCCCACCATATCCAGCGGCTCATGGTGATCGGCAACTTCGCGCTGATTGCGGGACTCAGTGTGGCCGAGGTCTGCGACTGGTATCTGGGCGTCTACCTTGATGCTTACGAGTGGGTGGAGCTGCCCAATACATTGGGGATGGCCTTGTTCGCCGATGGCGGCATCATGGCTTCAAAACCTTATGCTGCCAGTGGCAAATACATCCAGAAGCAGGGCAATCATTGCAAAACCTGTCGCTACGACCCCAAACGTGTCACCGGGGAGGATGCCTGCCCTTACAACAGCCTCTACTGGCATTTCATCGATCGTCACAAAGCACTCCTGAGTCAGAACCCCCGAATGGGCCTGATACTGGGTGGTTGGAGAAAGCGCGCGGATGATGATCGTGAGGCGGTGCTGAAGTGGGCGGACCATACCTTGGCGCGGATCGAGACGCTCTAGGAACTACCTTGGAGTGTCGCAGACTCACGCTTGCGCCCGCGTTGGCTGCTGCATCGTTTTGAGCAGTAAACAATCTGGTCCCACTGATGCTTCCAGCGCGCGCGCCAGCTGAAGGGACGCTCGCACACCGGGCATATCTTCGTCGGTAGGTCAGATTTCTTTCGGTGCGCCATCAGTGCTGCCCGGTGATGGGCCAGTCTGCACCATCGACCACGTGCTCTGGCTGGGGCGTGCGAAATCCTTCCCATTTACGCGTGAACGTTTCATCAGGGTCGTATTGCGCTGCCTGCTTTGTCAGGCTGAAGTGCCGGCCGCCTCGAGGATCAGAGCCCACTCCCGCAATGTATTGCCAGTTGCCGTAGTTGCTGCCCACGTCATAGTCGATGAGCTGCTGCTCAAAAAAGGCGGCACCGTATCGCCAGTCTAGCCCGAGTTCATTAATCAGGCAGGAGGCGGCGATCTGTCGCCCCCGATTGCTCATCCAGCCGGTGGCGGTCAGTTGCCGCATGAGGGCATTGACCAGTGGGTAATTGGTATCCCCTGCGCACCAACGCGCGAATTGGCGAGGCTCGAAGGTTGTCAGTAGTCGCCGTCCTGATCGACCACTCTGACGAAACAGGGATTTGCCGTCGATGACGGCACGCCAGTGGAAAAACTCCCGCCACAGCAGCTCGAAGTAAAGCCAGTACGTGGACTCGTTGGCGAGATGTTCTCGCTCGTAGCGAAAAATGGCGTGGGCAACCGTGCGGGCTGAAAGTGCGCCGTTGCCCAGCCAGGGAGAGAGCGTACTGGAGCCCCCGAGGCCATCGAGATCGTTGCGGGTTTGCTTGTAGTCGGTGATCGCATGGGTTTGAAACAGGAATTGATCGAGGCGTCTTAATCCTGATGCGGTGCCGCCGGGAAGTGGCAATCCGGGGTGGGGTGAGACGGCTGATCGGGGTATCGCGTCAAATTGCGCTGAGGGCGGTGGTGGCAGTGAGTCGGGCGCAGGCAGCGGACTGCTGACGTTCAGCTTCTCTACCTTGCGACGAAACGGCGAGAAAGTATCCGGCAGATTGTCGATGACAAAGGGAAACTGCTCGGCGTCAAACAGGCGGTTGCCGCGAAACACCCTGAGCGTCGCGGGGAGCTTTTGCTCCAGAAAGGCAATGGCCTGCGCCTCGTGCCAACCCGGTGTGAAGTTGGTGGTGACATGATCAATGCTAAAACGATCGACAATATTGGGTAGGACCAGTTCGGGAGAGCCCTCGAGAACCATTAGGTCCTGGCCCAACGCCTTTAATTGGTCTTTCAGCTCCTGAAGGGACTCGCGCAGAAAGCGATCTCGCTGTGGGCCGATACCTGTCAGATTGCACCAGGGCCGCGGCTTGGGCATGAGATACACGCACAGCAGGTTCGTCGCGCCTGTTGCGCTGGCTAACGCGGGGTTGTCTGCCAGGCGAAGATCTGTCTGAAACCAATGGAGTTGACGCATGGTTGCTCACGCAGCAAGTGATGTTCTGGTGTACGCTGACCCGGAAATCACGGATCGGCCGTGACTCGATAGTGCCCAGCTTCACTGCGGGGTTCTGTTGCACTGTTTTTGACTGATAACTGCCCCCGGCATGATTGAATCGAACCCTTCCTTGGCGTCGTTATTTGGCGCGGCATCCGACGCCTTGGCAGCGCTATCAGGGCAAACTGTTCGCTGGCAGGCAGCAGCGCCGGGGCGGGTTAACCTGATCGGAGAACACACCGATTACAACGCGGGCTGGGTGCTGCCCATGGCGATCGATCGCTACACCGCGGTCGTCGCGGCACCGGGTAGCAGCGCAGGGAAAATCAGGGTGCGCAGCCTGGCCCTTGGAGTGGACGATGTGCTGTCGCTCGATGCACTCGAATCCCCGCATCGCGCGATCTGGATGCGGTATGTGCAGGGAGTCTTAAGGCAATATGCTGAGCGGGGTGTCCAGTGCCCAGCGCTCGACATGGTGATTGCGTCAAGTGTTCCTCCCGGAGGCGGACTGTCCAGCAGTGCCGCGCTCGAGTTGGCAGTGGCACATTTGCTGGAGGCGGTAACCGACCACTCGCTGACGCCGGCTGATCGGATTCTTGCCAGCGTTCTGGCGGAACGTGAGATGGCTGGTGTTCCGTGTGGCGTAATGGATCAGACCGTCGTCGAGTTAGCGCAGTCGGGACATGCTCTTCTTTTGGACTGCGCGGATCAGACGGCACGATCTATCCCTTTCGATCAGCAAGTTGTTGCACTCTTGGTGATGCACACCGGTGTGGCCCATTCACTCGCGGAGGGCGCCTATGCCCAGCGACGCGCCGATTGCCATCGGGCCAGTGAGCTGTTGGGTGCTGAGACACTGCGCGAGGTGGAGCTCAATGGATTAAGTCGGTTGCGCACGGAGCCCGTGCTGCTTCGCCGGGCCCGTCATGTCGTGACCGAAAATGATCGAGTGACGCGGGCGGCGGCTGCAATCGAGGGGTCTCAATGGCACGAGTTGGGTGCCCTGATGACTGCAAGTCACTGCTCTTTGAGAGATGACTACGAGGTATCCTGTCGCGAACTTGATGCCCTGGTGGACTATGCGTTGGCTGAGCAAGGCGTTTACGGGGCGAGAATGACGGGAGGCGGATTTGGGGGGTGTGTTGTCGCTTTGGTCGACGAGGCTCGACTGGAAGCCGTGGCTGAAACAGTCTCGCGCCGGTACACCGAGCACATGGGTTTCGCACCGAGCTGCTATCGAGCACTGGCTGAGGCCGGCGCCCGGGAAATTTCTGCAGCCCTATGATCGATAATTCCGCTCAGCTATCTCATCGCCGCCGCAATGCGCTGACCGGTGATTGGGTAACGGTCTCGCCTCATCGTACCCAACGTCCTTGGCAGGGCGAAACCAACCCGGTGCCCGTCGATTCCGGAATGATCTACGACCCTGAGTGTTACCTCTGTCCGGGTAACTCACGGGCGAATGGCGAGAGGAATGCCGCGTACACAGGGCCCTGGGCGTTCGACAATGACTTCCCGGCGTTTCAGGCAGCAGGTGAGTCTGGTCCGATACTGTCCTCCGGATCACCGGCAGACGAGCCTGAACACGGAGGTTTGTTCCAGTCGGAACCCACTTCAGGACGATGCCGGGTGCTGTGTTATCACCCCGAGCACCAAAAAACCCTGGCCAGCATGACAGAGGCGGAAGCTCTCGAGGTGGTTCGGCTTTGGTCTGCTGAAGTCGGTGACTTGAGACAAGCGCACCATTGGGTGCAGGTATTTGAGAATCGGGGCGCGATGATGGGGTGCTCCAATTCGCATCCTCATGGCCAGATCTGGGCGGTGGACACCCTTCCTAATGAGGCGGCGAAGGAGGCGGCGCAACAACAGGCCTGGTTTGATGCCCACCAGACGACTCTGCTCGAGGCATACCGGCTCGAGGAGGAGGCCATGGCAGAGCGCACGGTCATGGTTACTGAGCATTGGACGGTGGTCGTGCCCTACTGGGCGGTGTGGCCATTTGAGACGCTGTTGATACCCCGGCGACAGGTCGAGCACCTCGATACCTTGGTCGAGGCAGAACAAGTTTCACTGGCGCAGGTATTGAGGCGCCTGCTCCTCGGATACGACACGCTTTTTGACGCGAGTTGTCCCTACACCATGGGATGGCATGGCGCCCCGGGCACATCCACAGCGCCCCACTGGCAACTTCACGCGCACTTTTACCCACCCTTGCTGCGCTCTGCGAGTGTGCGCAAACATATGGTGGGGTATGAGATGCTGAGCGAGGCCCAGCGGGATTTAACCCCCGAAGCGGCGGCGGCAAGGCTCAAAGAGGCCCTTGCGACCGCGGATCGAGGCGGGTGAGCTGGATGCCCTTGGGGGATCTCGGAAAGGGAGCGCGATGAAAGTATTGGTAACAGGGGGAGCAGGCTATATCGGCAGTGTGACGAGCGAGGTACTGCTGTCACGCGGCTATGAAGTAGTGGTGTTTGACAACCTCTCTCAGGGTCATCGGGCAGCAGTGCCTCCCGCAGCGACCTGGGTAGAGGGCGACCTGTCATCTGCTGCAGCGATCCACAGTGCCATCGCGACGCACCAACCCGATGCCGTCATGCACTTTGCGGCGCACTCGCTGGTGGGCGAATCAATGGAACAGCCTTTTGCCTATCTGCGGGACAACGTGGTGAATGGCCTCAATCTGCTGGCCGCCTGTGTAGAGGGTGGCGTTGATCGTTTCATTTTGTCATCCACTGCCAATTTGTTTGGCGAGCCGACCGGACCGGTTATCGATGAGACAACACCCATAGCGCCGGGTAGCCCATATGGCGAATCCAAGTGGACACTTGAGCGCGCCCTGCACTGGGCTGCTCAAACCAAAGGGATTCGCTATGCGAGCCTGCGGTATTTCAATGCCGCGGGCGCCAGCGAGGAGCGGGGGGAGCACCACAATCCCGAGACCCATTTGATTCCATTGGTCTTGCAGGTGGCAGCGGCTCAGCGGGAGCAGATCACCGTATTTGGGAACGATTACGACACGCCTGACGGCACCTGCATTCGAGACTATATCCATGTGCTGGATCTGGCAGAGGCTCACCTGCTGACACTGGAAGCGCTTGCGCAGGGCAATCGCATTTACAATTTGGGCAACGGCGAAGGGTTCAGCGTGCGGCAGGTTATTGATGCTGCCAGAGCAGTGACGGGGGCACCCATACCTGAGCAAGTTGGAGCCCGCCGAGCCGGGGACCCGGCCAGATTGGTCGCATCGAGCGCGCAGATTCGACAGGAGCTTGGCTGGGAGCCGCGGTTTCCGGATCTAGAACAGATTATTGCCAGTGCATGGCACTGGCACCAACGACACCCTGCCGGCTATCCAGACTGAGTCAACCTTCATTTGCGGAGGCGAATGAACAATGAGGGGAGGGCGCTGGCAGGGGTTTTGCGGTAGTCTGCCGCCCTCCAGTGGGCGGTCGATGGCACCGTAATAATGCGTCCCGCGCCCTGAATCGATTTCAACCTGTACTGAGGTAGCCCGTGTCCGCAATCGACAGCCTGTTCAACCCGTTCTCTATCAACTCCATGGATATCGACAATCGCGTGGTGATGGCGCCGATGACGCGCAACCATTCCCCCGACAACATTCCGACAGATGCCTCGGTGGATTACTACCGCCGCCGCGCGGCCGGCGGTGTGGGGCTCATTATTACCGAAGGCACTTGTCCGAATCACATCGCGGCCAATGGTTACGATAACGTGCCGTATTTTCATGGTGAGGAGCGACTCGCGGGCTGGAAAAAAATTGTTGATGCTGTCCACGCTGAGGGCGGCAAAATTGCGCCCCAGTTATGGCACTGCGGCGGTATGCGCAAGCTTGGCACGATGCCGGAGGGCGATGTCGACGGCTATACCCCCTCGGGGATGAACATTCCCGGCAAGGTTCGCAGACACATCATGACTCAGCAGGATATCGACGATGTGGTGCGCGCTTTTGCCGAGGGCGCCCGCGATGCCCAGCGTCTGGGTTTCGACGCGGTCGAGGTTCATGGGGCGCATGGCTATCTGGTTGATCAGTTTTTTTGGGAGGGCACCAATCAGCGCACTGACGGTTATGGCGGGTCGATGGCTGCACGCGGTCGTTTTGCCATCGAAATTATCGAGGCTTGCCGGGCGGAGGTTGGGCCTGATTTCCCCATTATTTTGCGCTGGTCTCAATGGAAGCAGCAGGACTTCACCGCTCGCCTGGCACCCACACCACAACTTCTGGAGGCGTTTCTGCAGCC
>JBELDB010000060.1:0-9890 GCA_042094525.1 Congregibacter sp.
AGGTCATCACAGGCGACAAACAGAAAGCCAGTATTAAGTCGGGTACCGAGATCCCCTATCAGGAGGGCGCTGCCTCAGGCGCAACGACCACCGCATTTAAAGAGGCGGTCCTGAAACTCGATGTCACGCCCAACATCACGCCAGATGACCGTATTTTGCTGGACCTCGTGGTCAATCAGGACTCTCTCGGTGATTTGGTTCCCAGCGGCAATGGCGGGCTGATACCGACCATCAATACCACCGAATTGACCACGCAGGTATTGGTGGGTAACGGTGAGACCGTCGTGCTGGGCGGGGTGTTCAAAAACGAGGAGCTGGTCAAAGTAGAAAAGGTGCCCTTGCTTGGCGACATCCCGTACCTAGGCAATCTGTTTAAGAGCACTGCTAACACCCAGCAAAAAACCGAAACGCTGATATTCATCACGCCCAGAATACTCTCTGAAGCGTTGGTGAACTGAACGGGTGGCCAGTGGCTGAGAACGCCAGCGGCTTGCGACTGTATTTGATCGGGCCCATGGGTTCGGGCAAGTCGACCGTCGGCAAACACCTGGCTGAACTGCTGCATTGCCCCTTTGTTGACTCCGATTCTGAGATTGAGTCACGAGCGGGAGCAGACATCCCCTGGATCTTTGATGTGGAGGGAGAGGCAGGTTTCCGCCGCCGTGAGACGGCGGTTTTACAGGATCTCGCTCAGCAGCCTGAGGCGGTTATCGCCACCGGGGGTGGCGCCATCCTCGCCGATGAGAATCGACAGCTTATGTCGAACACAGGCACCATCGTGTTTTTGAATGTCTCGGTTGCGCAGCAACTGAAGCGCACGGGTTCCGGAGAGGGACGACCGTTATTGCAGGCGGGCGATCGCGAGGCCACATTAACGCGGCTGATGGCGGAGCGAGAACCGCTTTACAGGTCGCTTGCAGATGTCATGATCTCCGGGGGCGGCGCCAACGCGCGTAAGGTCGCCCGGCAAATTCACATGCAATTGTGCGAGCGTGGGCTGGTTCCCCGCGATGGCGCTTAACCGATAACTGAGAACTTTTGCGCATGCCGGATGTTCTGCACACACTTGGGGTCGATCTCGCTTCGGTTGCCGACGATCGCAGCTATGATATTCACATCGGCCGCGGCCTGATTGGTGATGCCACAATCTGGCTCGCCGCCACACAAGGCCGCGGAGTCGTGCTGGTTACCGATGATCAGGTAGGACCGCTGTACGGCCCGACTGTTAAGGGTGCCTTGAGCGATGCGGCGCACATCACCGAGGTCGTGTTACCCGCTGGTGAAGCAAGCAAGCACCTCGACTCTGTGCAGAAAATTCTCGATGCGGCGCTCGCTGACCGTCACGAACGGCACAGCCTCTTTATCGCCTTGGGCGGAGGAGTGGTCGGAGATATGACGGGCTTTGCTGCGGCCTGCTTTTTGCGCGGCGCAGATTTTATTCAGGTGCCGACAACGCTGCTGGCACAGGTGGACTCTTCGGTCGGGGGCAAAACCGGGGTCAACCACAAGCTGGGTAAAAACCTGATCGGGGCTTTCCATCAGCCCAAGCAGGTGCTGATTGACCTCGATACCCTTGCCTCGCTGCCTGAGCGCGAGTTTTCGGCTGGGCTGGCTGAGGTAGTGAAGTACGGCCTGATTCGCGATGCGGAATTTTTCAGCTGGCTCACAGAGAACGTTGCAGCGCTCAAGGATCGTGACCCCGGTGTTGTGGCGCACGCCATTCAGCGCAGCTGCGCCATCAAAGCCGCTGTCGTGGCAGAAGATGAGCGCGAGGGCGGGGTGCGCGCGCACCTGAATTTCGGGCACACCTTTGGCCATGCCATCGAGCGTGTTCAAGGCTACGGAGAGTGGCTGCACGGTGAGGCAGTGGCCGCGGGCATGGTGCTGGCCTGCCGACTTTCTGCTGCTGGGGGGCTTGATGCGAAGGTGGTAGACGAGCTGATCCGCTTTAATGAGGCGGTAGGTTTACCCGTATCGCCTCCAGCCGATGTCACGCCGCAAGCGCTACTCGCCGCGATGGGAAGCGATAAAAAAGTCACTGCAGGAAAAATTCGCTATATTTTGCTGCGTCAACTGGGTGAGGCGGCAGTGACAGAAGACGTCACAGAAGCCGATATTGCCCGCGTGATCGGCACCTGATCGGCGACGTTATCGCCAATTGAGCGCCTGTTTTCGGGCGTGTACACTACGCCCCCTTTTTGTTCTTGCCCCGAGAGGGGTGGTTTCGCCGGTGTTGTGCGCCGGTTCAGAAGCGAAACGGTTTATGAATCAAACGTCAGCTGCGGGCGGTGTCGGTCGTCAATCGACATCTTCGCATGGTCTCTACCGTCCCGAGGAATTTCGGGACAACTGTGGTTTCGGGTTGATCGCTCATATCGAGGGCGAGGCCAGTCATCGCCTTTTGCAAACGGCCATTGAGTCTCTGACCTGCATGACGCACCGGGGTGGTATCGCCGCAGATGGTCGCACGGGAGATGGGTGCGGTTTGTTACTGCAGATGCCGGACAGCTTCATGCGAGCTCAGGCGAAGTCGGCCCTCGGTGTCGACCTTGGCGAACATTATGCGGTGGGTATGATGTTTCTCAGTCAGGACAGCGGGTTGCAGCAGGTGGCCCGCGACGCGATGGAATCGGCGCTGACCGCTGAAGGCCTTTCAGTTTATGGATGGCGCGAGGTGCCAGTAGATCAAAGCGTCTGTGGGGAGATCGCCCTTGATCAGCTCCCACAGATTGAGCAGGTCTTTGTCGATGCCAGCGGCATTGATCATGAACACTGTCTTGGAAAATTATTCACGGCCCGGCGCCGCGCTGAGATGGCGCTGGCAGATGACGCTGATTTTTATATCTGCAGCCTGTCTGATCGAGTGGTCTCCTACAAAGGGCTGGTCATGCCCTCCGATCTGGAACGGTTTTACCCCGATCTCAATGACCCCACTCTGGAAACGGCGATCTGCGTTTTCCATCAACGATTCTCTACCAACACCTTGCCGCGTTGGCCGCTGGCGCAACCGTTCCGTATGTTGGCCCACAACGGTGAGATCAACACCATAGAGGGCAACCGAAGCTGGTCCAGAGCGCGGACCTCCAAGCTCGAATCGCCGTTGCTGCCCGACCTACAGGAGTTACTGCCGCTGGTGAATACCGAGGGGTCGGACTCCTCCAGTCTCGATAACATGCTTGAGCTACTGACGACCGGCGGCGTTGAATTGCCCCGGGCGCTGCGCATGCTGATCCCACCCGCGTGGCAGAACATTGAAGGGATCGACCCGGATCTAAAGGCCTTTTACCAATACAACGCCATGCACATGGAGCCGTGGGATGGGCCGGCGGGCATTGTGCTGACCGACGGTCGTTATGCCTGCTGCTTGTTGGACCGCAACGGACTTCGCCCAGCGCGCTGGGTCACGACCGATGATGGCTTTATTACGCTTGCGTCAGAAGTTGGCACGCACGGCTACCAACCAGAGCAAGTGATTGCCAAAGGAAGGGTTGGCCCCGGTCAGATTCTTGTGGTGGATACCCAAGAAGGGCGCGTCCTTCACACTGAAGATATCGATGAGCTACTGAAGACTCGGCAGCCCTACAAAAAATGGCTCAGGCAGAACGCACGTTTGATCGAGGGCAGTTTCACTGGAGAGGCCGTCGCGGCCATTGACGGCGCGCAGCTCGATGTTTATCAGAAGATGTTTCAGGTCAGCTTTGAGGAGCGAGATCAAGTGCTCCGGCCACTGGCAGAATCGGGTAATGAAGCGGTTGGCTCGATGGGGGATGACACACCCATGGCCGTTCTCTCGAGACAGGAACGGTCTTTGTACGACTATTTCCGACAGAAGTTTGCGCAGGTCACCAACCCGCCGATCGATCCATTGCGCGAGTCCATTGTGATGTCTCTCGAGGTTGACCTGGGCCCTGAGCGAAACATTTTTGCAGAGTCGGCCGAGCACGCTCACCGCATCAGCCTGACCTCACCGGTGTTGTCCCAATCCAAATTTCACACGATTACCGCGATGGCGGAGGAAGGGTTTAACAGCGTCGTCGTTGACGCCACCTACGACCCTGCCGATGGCAATCTGCGCGAGGCACTTGAAGCGCTATGCTCTAGCGCAGAGGCGGCCGTGCGCGACGGCAAGAATATTCTGATCGTGTCTGACCGCAACATCGGCGAAGCGCGCGTGCCGCTTCACAGCTTGCTGGCTACGGGCGCCATCCACCACCACCTGATACGAGTCGGGTTGCGCGCGGATTGTAATCTGATCGTTGAGTCTGGCAGCGCCAGAGATTCGCATCACGTGGCCTGCCTGCTTGGCTTTGGAGCCACTGCGGTATACCCCTATCTCGCTTATAGCGTGATCGAGGATCTGCTGACGCGTGGAGAACTGCTCGGTGACCCTCAGCTGTGCCAGAAAAATTTCCGCAAAGGCATCAACAAGGGCCTCCTTAAAATCATGTCGAAAATGGGCATTTCTGCGGTGAATTCATACCGCGGTGCCCAACTGTTTGAGGCGGTGGGCCTCGACGCCGAGATGGTTCACGTTGCCTTTACCGGGGTGGCCTCGCGCATTGGCGGTGTGACATTGGATCAGCTGGAAAAAGACCAATGGCAGGTGGCGAGCCGGGCGCGCTCACGGCGGAAGTCTCTCGACCAGGGTGGCTTGCTCAAATACGTCCATGGCGGGGAGTACCACGCCTACAACCCCGACGTGGTGATGAGTCTGCAGGCGGCAGTGGTCAGTGGTGACTACGCCGATTACCAGCGCTATGCGGCGCATTGCAATGACCGACCCACTGCCGCGCTTCGAGATCTGCTGGCGCTTAACTTGTCTGACTCGCCAGTGCCTCTCGAGGAAGTCGAGCCGATCGACAATATTTTGCGCCGTTTCGACTCCGCTGGCATGTCTTTGGGGGCTTTGTCGCCTGAGGCCCACGAGGCGCTGGCGATGGGTATGAATCAAATCGGTGCGCGCTCCAACAGTGGTGAGGGCGGCGAGGACCCGAATCGCTTTGGTACGGATCGGGTCTCTAAGATCAAACAAATAGCGTCGGGTCGTTTTGGTGTGACGCCACACTATCTGGTGAACGCCGAGGTGCTTCAGATCAAAGTAGCCCAGGGCGCCAAGCCCGGTGAGGGCGGCCAGCTGCCGGGCGGAAAGGTGAATGACCTGATTGCGCGGCTGCGTTACTCGGTGCCGGGTGTCACCCTGATCTCGCCGCCGCCGCATCACGATATTTATTCGATTGAGGATCTTGCCCAGCTTATTTTTGATTTGAAGCAGGTTAACCCCAGCGCGCTGGTCTCAGTGAAGCTGGTATCGGAACCTGGGGTGGGCACGATCGCGGCAGGTGTCACCAAGGCCTACGCTGATCTCATTACGATCTCGGGCTACGACGGCGGCACGGCCGCCAGTCCCTTGACGTCGATCCGCTACGCCGGCTCCCCCTGGGAATTAGGCATTGCCGAGGTGCATCAAACCCTTCGCGGTAACCGTTTGCGCGGCAAGGTACGGGTGCAGGCCGATGGTGGCATGAAGACCGGCCTTGATGTGGTCAAGGCGGCGATTCTAGGTGCCGAGAGTTTCGGTTTTGGCACGGCCCCCATGGTCGCCATGGGCTGCAAGTACTTGCGCATTTGCCACCTCAACAACTGTGCGACCGGTGTGGCGACCCAGAATGCCCAACTGCGTCAGACCCACTTTGTTGGGGACGTCGAGCGCGTGGTGAACTTCTTTACGTTTGTGGCCACGGAAACCCGCGAGTGGTTGGCGAAGCTCGGCGTTCGCAAGCTGGAGGACCTGATTGGCAGGGTCGATCTGCTTGAGTGCCTGCCGGGCGAGACTGCTAAACAGCAGAGTCTTGACCTGAGCCCCATTCTTTGGGTTGATGAGGAGGCCGCAGATCAGCCGCAGTTCTGCCAGGTGACCAGCAACGATCCCTTCGATACTGGGGAAAAAGCTAATGTGATGGTGGCGGACATGTTGCCTGCCATCGAGGCGGCGAGTGGGGGCACGTTCTCCTACGCGGTAACCAATTGCGACCGATCGATTGGCGCGCGCCTCTCGGGTGAGATTGCCAAGCGTCATGGCAATACCGGTATGGAATCGAACCCCATCACCGTTAACCTCACCGGCACGGCCGGTCAAAGCTTTGGTGTATGGAACGCCGGCGGCCTGCACATGTATCTGCGCGGTGACTGCAACGACTACGTGGGTAAGGGCATGGCCGGGGGCAAGCTGGTTATTGCGCCGCCGGAGGGCAGCCGTTTCGAGAGTCGCAAGACCAGCATCATTGGTAATACCTGTCTGTATGGCGCTACCGGTGGTCGTTTGTTTGCTGCGGGAGTTGCGGGCGAGCGCTTCGCTGTTCGTAACTCGGGTGCCCACGCGGTGATTGAGGGCGCGGGAGACCATTGCTGCGAATACATGACCGGCGGTCTGGTCACGGTGCTGGGAGCCACAGGCGTGAACTTTGGCGCGGGCATGACCGGCGGGCTGGCCTTCGTGCTGGACGAGGATCGCGCCTTTATTGATCGTTACAACAGTGAGCTCGTCGAAATTCACCGTGTGGCGGCAGAGTCCATGGAGGCGCATCGTCACTTCTTACGCGACAATATTCGCGAGTTTGTGACCGAGACCGGCTCGGGGTGGGGCGCGCATTTGCTTGAGAACTTCGAAGACTATGTTGGCAAGTTTTGGCTTGTGAAGCCGAAGGCCGCGGACATTAACCAATTGCTCTCGCGATTGCGGGATACGGACTGAGGCACGTCTTATGAGTACTCGCCTGGCCAATCCGTTTCAATTCCTTGATGTCGACCGTAAGGATCCCGGCAAAAAGGATATGGAGACACGCACCGAGGCCTTCGTAGAAATTTATGACCCTTACACTCAGGTGCAAGCGGCGGAGCAATCTCACCGATGCCTCGAATGCGGGAATCCCTATTGTGAGTGGAAGTGCCCGGTACATAATTTTATTCCCAACTGGTTAAAGCTGCTGGCCGAGGGCAATTTATTCGAAGCGGCCGAACTCAGCCACCAGACCAATACGTTGCCAGAGGTTTGTGGGCGTGTTTGTCCGCAGGATCGTCTGTGTGAGGGAGCTTGCACGCTGAACGACGGATTTGGTGCGGTGACCATTGGCAATTCAGAGAAATACATCACCGATACCGCGCTGGCCATGGGCTGGCGGCCGGATCTGTCCGATGTTGTGCCCACCGATAAGAAGGTGGCGATCATTGGTGCGGGACCGGCGGGACTGGGCTGTGCGGACATTCTCACTCGTAACGGCGTGAAGGCCGTGGTGTTTGATCGTTATCCTGAGATCGGCGGTCTGCTCACCTTTGGTATCCCGCAGTTCAAACTCGAGAAGCAGGTGATGGAGCGCCGCCGCGAGGTATTTGAGGGAATGGGTATCGAGTTTCGGCTGAATACGGAGATCGGCCGGGATATCACTATTGATCAATTGCTCGCTGATTACGATGCGGTATTTTTGGGCATGGGCACCTACAAGGCGATGGAAGGGGCCTTCCCGGGTGAGGACTTGCCTGGCGTCTATAAGGCCCTTGATTACCTGATTGCCAACGTTAACGAGAAAATGGACTACCCCCGAGAGCCCGAGGAGTTCATCGACCTCAAGGAAAAGACAGTTGTGGTGCTGGGCGGTGGTGATACGGCGATGGACTGTGTCCGCACTGCGGTGCGCCAGCAGGCGGATCGCGTGTACTGTGTCTATCGTCGTGATGAGGAGAATATGCCGGGTTCGCGGCGCGAGGTGGCCAACGCAAAAGAGGAGGGCGTGCAGTTCTTATTCAATCGCCAGCCTATTGAGGTGATGGATTATTTTGGTGAGGCTATCGGCGTCAAAGTCGTTGAAACACAACTCAGTGAGCCCGGGCCAGATGGTCGTCGGCGTCCAGAGCCGGTGGCGGGGAGCGAGGTGGTGATCGAGGCCGACGCCATCATTATGGCGTTCGGATTTCAGCCGAGCCCGGCAGATTGGTTCCCCAAGGTGGGCGTGACGTGTAACGACTGGGACGGCGTGATCGCGCCCGAGGAGCAGGCGTTCAAGTTTCAAACCGCTAATCCCAAGATCTTCGCCGGGGGTGATATGGTGCGCGGATCAGATCTGGTGGTGACCGCCATCTGGGAAGGCCGTCAGGCGGCCGAGGGGATACTGGATTATCTGCAGGTGTGATTGTGGGGTCGTGTAAGCCCGGTCCGCAAGGGTACACTTAACAACAATGACTCCATGTTTCGGGGGTCGCTCAACCCTTCAAAGCGTCACGAAAAAAAAGATCTGAAATAGAAAGATCAGAGTCAGAAAAATAAGAAAGACAATACAAAAAAGATAGCCAAAAGAGAGTCGATAGCATGGTCAGCTTGGAAAATGACCGGTTCCTTCGCGCCCTGATGCGTGAACCTGTGGACCGAACCCCACTATGGATGATGCGCCAGGCGGGACGCTATCTCCCTGAGTACCGCGAGACCCGTGCTGAGGCGGGCAGCTTTATGGGGCTTTGTACCAACCCCGAGATGGCCTGCGAGGTCACGTTGCAGCCGCTCAGGCGTTACGCGATGGACGCCGCCATTTTGTTCTCCGATATTTTAACCGTGCCGGATGCGTTGGGCTTGGGACTTTATTTTTCAGAGGGTGAGGGTCCGCGATTTGAGCGGCCGATTTCCTCCGCGGCGGAGATCGCCGCATTGGATCCCGATCGTGCAACCAACGAATTGGGCTACGTGATGGATGCGGTGGCGCTGATTCGCAAAGAGCTTAAAGGCAGCATCCCGCTGATCGGATTTGCCGGCAGTCCGTGGACGTTGGCTACTTATATGGTGGAGGGCGGCTCGAGTAAGGATTTCGCCAAGGTGAAATCTCTGGCCTTCAACGAACCCGAGCTCATGCATCAGCTGCTGTCGAAGTTGGCGAAGTCGGTAGCGGTTTATCTTGCTGAGCAGGTGCGCAACGGCGCGCAGGCGCTGCAGATTTTTGATACGTGGGGCGGCTCGCTGAGCCACGCTGCTTATCGCGAATTCTCGCTTCAGTATATGACGCAGATTATCGAGCAATTACCAAGAGAGGCAGAGGGGAGACGTGTGCCGGTCATTGTTTTCACCAAGGGTGGTGGTCAGTGGCTTGAAGCGATTGCCGATTGCGGTGCCGATGCTGTAGGACTTGATTGGACCACTGATATTGGCGAGGCCCGTGCGCGGGTCGGTGACAGGGTCTGTCTTCAGGGCAATATGGACCCCACCTTGCTCAACGCTTCACCGGAGCGAATCCGCACAGAGGTGAGTCAGATCCTCAGTTCGTTCGGCGAGGGCAATGGTCACGTGTTTAACCTGGGCCACGGTGTGACGCCGGGAATTGATCCTGAGCACGTAGCGGCGATGGTCGATGCGGTGGTGGAGCTTTCGCCGGCTTACCACTGAGAATCGGGAATGGCGTGATCCATGTCGAGCGCCGGAGAGCTGGTGGTCGGCTTCCCGACGACTTTTGCCGGCACACCTGCCACCGTGGTGTGTGCCGGTACGTTCTGTAGCACCACTGAACCGGCCCCTACTTTGGCACCTTCTCCTACATGGATATTGCCAAGGATCTTCGCTCCCGCGCTGATCAATACGCCGTCACCTATCTTGGGGTGACGGTCGCCGTCTTCTTTGCCAGTGCCGCCCAGCGTGACCGACTGCAAAATCGATACCCGGTTGCCGACAACGGCCGTCTCACCCACCACCAATCCGGTGGCGTGGTCGAGCATGATGCCGTGGCCGAAACGGGCGGCCGGGTGTATATCGATACCAAACTGTCGGGACACCTGGCTCTGTAGGAACAGTGCCAGTGGCTGCCGGTCGTGTGTCCACAGCCAGTGACCGATGCGGTGAATTTGCAGCGCCTGAAAGC
>JBELDB010000061.1:0-9736 GCA_042094525.1 Congregibacter sp.
TCGGCCGACATTCCGGCGCACAGAGGCTGGTACTTCTTTGCACATCAGGCCTGCCCACCAAAGTGCTACGAATCAAATGCGACTTATCCCCATGGAGCGGGGGCGCCTCTCGCGCTACTATGCGCGACTTTGAAATTACCCCGCTATGGAAGGTGGTTGTGACAGCGATGACAACCGGATGCGTCGCTGTCACCGTATCAAGGAGATGAACATGATTGCTAAATTGCGGCAGGCCGTCATGCCTATCGGTGTCGGGCTGGCTGGCCTCGTCATTTATGGGCTGTTGCAGGTGACCAAGCCGCAACCCACCCCCAATATTGAGGCACCACGGCCTGTCAGCGTGAATGTTGCGCCCGCTATCCGGGCTGCCTCAAGGCCCACTGTGGTGGTCTATGGCGAGGTGCGGCCGGCGGTACGTACCCAGCTGGTGGCCCAGGTGGGTGGCAGAATCACGTCGATTGCGCCTGACTTCATCGAGGGCGGCCAATTTGCATCTGGCGATGTGCTGCTCAGCATCGAGGATACCGATTATCGCGCTGCGGTTGATGAGCGACGCGCTCGGGTTGCGGCCGCCAAGGTAGATCTTGAACAGGCACTTGCTGACGCAGATGTGGCGCGCAAGCAGCTGGCCGGGCAAAGCAACCCATCTCCCCTGGCCCTGAAAAAGCCCCAGGTGGCGAGAGCCGAGTCCGCACTGAAAGCGGCGCAAACGGCGCTGTCTCTGGCGCTGACAAATCTCGAGCGCACGCAGATCAGCCTGCCCTTTAAGGGCCGCGTGGAGAGTCAGGCGGCCGATCTCGGGCAGTACGTGAATCCGGGCAAGGCGCTGGGAACTGTATTTGGTACCGATGTAGCGGAAGTCAGGGTGGCCCTGACAACAAACCAGCTTTCCGCGCTGGGTATTCCCGTGGGGTATATCGGTGGAGAGACGGGCGGTCTGGTGACCACGCTGTCTGCCGTCATGGGTGGCAGAGTGCATCGATGGGAGGGGCGCCTGACGGGTCTCGATGCGGGGATCGAAGCCACAACGCGTAGCGTTTACGGGACGGTTAGAATAGAAGACCCGTATGGCGATGTGCACGCCGATAGCGGCATGCCGCTCGCGGTTGGCTTATACGTTGATGCTGAAGTTCAGGGGCGGACCATTATCGACGCCGTGCAGATTGCATCCGAGGGTCTTCGCGCCGGCGACGAAGTGTTCATCTTGGACGGTGAGGGTCTGCTGGATGTGCGTCAGGTTGACGTGATTCATCGAAATCGTGACATGGTCATGCTCGCCTCCGGAGTCGAAGCGGGAGAGCACGTGATTGTGTCCGCCATTCGTAACCCCGTGCGCGGCATGCGCCTTGAGGCCGTCGACGACGGAGCCATTGCCGACAGCGTCGGTGATGAAGTGACACCGATCAACAACGAAGCCTGAGGCTCTAGACATGGAAGGTCTGATTCGATGGTGGGTGCGCAATCCGGTTGCCGCTAACCTTTTGATGTTCATTATTGTCACGGCCGGGTGGTTGGGCCTGCGTGACATCGAAAAAGAAGCTTTTCCCTCCGTCCAGCCCGACATTATTCAGGTCGAAGTGATCTGGCCGGGTGCCTCTCCTAAGGAAATGGAGCAGCAGGTTGTTCAGCGGGTCGAAGAGGCACTGAAAAATGTCTCCAACGTTTACCGGGTCACCTCTGAATCCAGAGAGAGCTTTGGCTCACTGACGGTTGAGACGTATCCCACAGTTAATCTGAACGCCTTTTTGAATGACGTGAAGAACGCTGTTGATTCAATCACGTCCTTCCCCCGAGACATGGAAAACCCGCGGGTCAGACGCCTGGAATGGCGTCAGGAGATGATTCGCGTTGCGCTTGCCGGAGACGTGGGGGAAAAGCCACTGACCCGGCTGGCAAACAAGCTGCGCAATGAGATGGCGGGTTTACCCTATATCTCGCAGGTCGATGTTTTTGGCTCGCGTCGGGAAGAGGTGACGATCGAGCTGTCAGAGCGCGCGTTGAGAAATTACGGTCTCAGTTTCGCCGATGTAGCGACCGCGATTCGTCGCGACTCCATGAATGTCTCAGTTGGCGAGGTGCGAACTCGAACAGGTGACGTGCAACTCAGAGCCCAGAACCTCGCTGATAACCAAACCGACTTTGAGCAAATTGTCATTCGTCAAACAGCGGACGGAGGGACAGTGCGGGTCGGTGACGTGGCGACCGTGATTGACGGCTTTGAGCAAAACGAGATTCTGGCGACGTTGAATGGCAAGCCGGCTGTATTGCTACAGGCCAAGTCGACGGATGACATGCAGGTGGTCAAGGCCAGTCAGACGGTGACTCAATGGATTGAGCGCACGCAGCCGACGCTCCCTGTCGGGATGGATCTCGAGCTGTGGTTCGATACCGCCGACGTCTACGAGAACCGTATGGAGTTGATCGCCGATTCCTCGATTTTGGGCCTGATTCTCGTGTTCCTCGTACTGATTGTGACGCTCGAGCCCAAGGTGGCGCTCTGGGTGACGGTGGGTATCGGAGTGAGCTTTCTCGGCGCGTTTGCGCTGTTGCCCGCTAACGATGTCTCGCTGAACCTATTGTCGACATTTGCCTTCCTGCTCGTTCTGGGAATTGTGGTCGACGACGCGATCGTGGTGGGGGAGAGCATCCATCATCATGTCCACCAGCGTGGGCTGAGAGGCGAGGAGGCGGCCATCGCTGGCGCTTTTGCTGTGAGTCGCCCGGTCATATTTGCCGTACTCACGACGATCGTCGCATTTGCCCCTTGGCTGTTCCTGTCGGGCGTCACAGCGCAGTTTACCCGGCAACTCTCGGTGGTCATCTCGTTGGCGTTGTTGTTTTCGCTGGTCGAAGCTTTTCTGATCTTGCCGGCGCATCTGCGGAATGTGAAAAGCACTGCGCCGAATTCCAAGTGGATGAAGCGCCAAAAACGGATAGCGGACGCCATCGTGCATTTCGCAGAAAACCGGTACAGACCCTTTCTTGAGCATTGCCTGAAGTATCGATACACCACCGCTATGGTGTTTTTCTCACTGTTTGTGGTGTCTTTAGGCCTGTTTACCAGCGGTTGGGTGAAGTTCTTTTTTTCGCCTCAGGTGGAAAGCGAAGAGGTCTATATCAATGTGAGCCTGCCGCCGGGGACGCCCTATAGCCGTTCGATGGAGGTGCTGGGACAACTGCAGCGAGCGGAAAAGCAGCTAGCGGAAGAGATCAACGCCGAGGCGGAGGCGGGTCGCGGTTCTGGGCAGCTGATAGAGGGCTGGTATACCCGGGCTCGACGCGGTGATGTGATCGCGATCGTCCAATTGGCGCCACCGGACCAGAGGGCGCTCAGTGCGCGGGAGACCGCGGAGCGTTTTTCCGATCTGGTTGGGGATATTCCAGATGCTGACGAGGTGAAGGTCAACTATAGCTTTAGCGATGGGGAGGCCAGTATTACTTTCCTGCTAAAGCACGAGGATCTCGACATGCTGAATGCGGCGAGCCTCTCTCTCCAGCAGCATCTTGCGAGCTACGACAAAACGTATTTTATTCGTGACGACCAGTTGGGTGCGTTACCTGAGCTGCGCTTCAGCCTGCTGCCGGGTGCAGAGAAATTGGGTATCAGTCTTGGAGATGTATCGAGCCAGGTGCGCCAGGCTTTTTATGGGGAAGAGGTACAGCGCCTTCCTCGTGAGAACGGTGATGTTCGGGTCATGGTGCGTTATCCGCAGGAAGAGCGAGAATCGCTAGCAACTTTTGAAGACGTCCGTATACGGACTGTCGATGGCAGACTGGTCCCTTTGTTAGAGATCGCTGAGGTAGAGGTGGGCCAGGCGACACGGCGAATCACACGTCGAAATGGAGACCGCGTGGTAACGGTAAACGCGACTGTGGAGCCAGAGTCTCTCGGCGAGATCAATCGTGCGGTAAAGCAGGATTACCTGCCCGAGTTGCTCGCCATGTATCCCGGACTGAAAGTGCTCAAGGGTGGTTCACAGGAAGCGGAGGCAGAATTCTTCAGTGAAATCGCGGCGCTCTATACTATCGCGCTATTTGTGATCTATGCCCTGATTGCAGTCGCTTTCCGCTCCTACAGTTTGCCGCTGCTCATTATGACGGCCATGCCATTTGGTTTTATGGGGGCTGTTTTCGGTCATTTGATCTTTAATCTGCCGATGGCGCTCTTTTCTTATTTTGGCATCGGCGCAGCGGCGGGTGTTGTGGTGAACGATAATCTGGTGCTGATTGACTACGTGCGACGGCTTGAGCGAGAGGGCATGTCGCCTCCCAAAGCGCTGGTGACCTCTGCTGTGAGCCGCTTCAGACCGATCTTTTTGACCACGGTTACGACGTTTGTCGGTTTGATACCTATCATGGCCGAGCAATCCACCAGCGCCCAATTTCTGAAGCCTGCTGTGCTGTCGCTGGCCTTTGGCGTGTTCTTTGCGCTCTTTGTGAGCCTGCTTCTGGTGCCTGCCATGTACCTTATTGGCTACGATTGGCAGCAGCGACGCCTGGCGAAGAAGGCTAGAAAAGCAGGTAAAGCATTAGACGGCGAGGTCGCTTCGGCGCCCGCCTGATCTACTTCACGCCATGCGTCATTCGCTTTAACGCGGGTGCCAGTAGAAATAGCACTGCACCCCCTGCCAGTCCGATGTAGAGCAACTGACTAAACAGCGTTGTGTAGCCAGCGAGTGCCTCGACAAGATTCAGGCTGCTCTGGTCAGCGGGTTGTGCCGCGATGGTGGCAATTTGCGCGGCCACATAAGAAGAGTACGCCGATGCCAGAAACCAAGTGCCCATCATGACTCCGACCACTGATGGCACAGCCAGCTTGGTGACCGCTGACAGGCCCACTGGACTGAGGCAAAGCTCACCAGTTGTGTGGAGCAGGTAGGCAAGAATCAGCCACCAGGCGGATATCAAACCGGCTTGATCAGGGAACTGAGCGCCGTACACCAGCACGCCAAAGCCGAGTCCGGCCTGGGCAATCCCCAGAGCAAATTTCACCGTGGTACTGGGTTCCCACCCTTTGTGGCTCAGCCATACCCACAGGGCGGCAAAAAGCGGAGCGAGAGAGAAAATAAAGAAGGAATTTGCCGCACCGAACTGCGCCGCTGTCAGCGGGATACCAAACAGGGCCTTGTCGGTGACCCGGTCTGCATAGAGTGTCATCGACCCCGCGCCTTGCTCAAAGAGTGCCCAGAAAATCACGGTAGACAGTGTCAATACGATGAGCACGAACATGCGCTCTCGTTCCACTTTGTTACAGCGAAACATGAGGAACCAGCCGAGCCCCGCCAGCACGGAAAGTGATAGCACATCGAGCAACGTGCCGACGGCGTCGGTGAGTTGGACTAGCTGCCACACCACGGCCACCATCACGAAACTGCCCAGATAAATACTGCGCTCAATAGTAAGTCCGGGCACCCCGACGGATCGCGCTAGCTGACTGGGGTCAGTGGGCTCGCCGTGCCCCAGAAGGTACTTTTGTCCCCATTGAAAAACAAACAGGCCCAGTAACATGCCAATGCCTGCAGCCCCGAAGCCCCAGGACCAACCGTAGACCTCTCCCAGCCAACCGCACAGTAGGGTGGCACTGAAAGCGCCAATGTTGATCCCCATATAAAAGATGGTGAAGCCAGCGTCGCGACGCGGGTCCCCCTCCGGATAGAGCTTGCCCACAACCGTGGAGATATTGGGTTTAAGAAATCCGACGCCGACAACAATCAAAGCCAGAGACAGATAGAAAATAGACAGCGCCTGATCATCTCTGAGAATGCCATCAGTGGTCTGGCGGGCAGCTTCGCCCTCAAAGGCCATTCCCAAGTGGCCGGCAACCAGTAATAGCCCACCAAAGGTCACGGCTTTGCGCATACCGATGAACCGGTCGGCGATCAGGCCACCCAGAACGGGCATGGCGTATACCAGCGATGCGTAGCTGCCTAGCACTCCCAGTCCGGCGGTGTCGGAAAATAGATGGTATTTGGTGAGATAAAGCAGCAGCAGATATTTCATGCCGTAAAACGAGAAGCGTTCCCAGAGCTCGGTGGCAAAGCAGATGTAGAGCCCCTTGGGGTGTCCCCATAGATCTCCTGTGACGTTGGCGGGCAGCGCGCTCATCTCAATGTCCTTTTTGGTGTTGGTTGGGATTCGAGCGCACAACAGATACGCGGTCGGAAGCGATCCACTGGCTCATTCCATCCAGAGGGAGTTGGCTCACGTCAGGCGGCTCGGGCCAGGTCCAGCTCGCCGAGTAGCGCAGTCTCCATCTCCTCTGGAGTGGTGATGCGCTTGACGCGGCTGAACAGCGCCGCGGCTTGCGGGTAGTAAACCTTGAGATAAACCAGCCACTGTTTGACAGGGTTTACAGCGTATCGCGCGTCATACAGCTCGCGGTTACGCTGCAAAAACGCCAGCAGTAGCTCTCTCGTTTCGTGCCAGCCGAAAGCGGGTGCGTCACTCCCTGTGTGGTGAGCGTGGACCGCCGCCGCAAGATCGGGTCGACACAGCGCGCCCCGGGCGAGCATAAAAGCATTGCACCCACTGACGTTGCCGCAGCGGGAGATGTCAGAGGGACTCCACAGTTCTCCATTGGCAATAACCGGGTAGGGTAAGCTGTCTCGGGCTCGCCTCAATTGATGCCAGTGTGCTGGGGGCCGATAGCCCTGTTGTTTGGTGCGGGCATGGATGGTGATTTCAGTCAGATTAACGTTCGACAGAGCGTCGAGTATTTGTTGAAACTGTTCATCGCTGTCGTAGCCCAAACGGATCTTGGCCGTGACCGGTATGCCGGCGGGGACGCCGTCTCGAACCTGCTGACAAATCGATCTGATCAATGAGGGGGATCGTAACAACGCTGCACCACCTTGTGATCGGTTGACGGTCTTGGCAGGGCAGCCGAAGTTCAGGTCGATACCGGGCGCGCCCAATTTAGCGGCGCGCAGCGCATTGGCAGCCATTAGCTCGGGGTCAGAGCCAAGTAGCTGCAGGTAGACCGGCACGCCGGAGGCTGTCAGGCCACCCTGTCTTAGTTCGGGGGCATAACGATAAAACACTCGGTTGGGGAGAAGAGTTTGAGACACGCGCACGAATTCGGTCACGCAGCGCTCGTAGCCACCGATCGCGGTCAACTGCTCTCGCATAATAGCGTCGACGACCCCTTCCATGGGCGCGAGTATGAGGCGTGGCCGCGTTTTCTCCAGAGCAATCATGGGCGGCAGGGTACCCAGATACCTGACTTTTTAACAGTGGGCGTGACGGATCAGGCTTCCCTTTGTAGACTCCAACGCTCGAATCACCTCGCCACACCAATTTGGTTGGGCTAATCATATGAATCCAAACTATCTAGACTTTGAGCAGCCCATCGCTGAGCTCGAGATGAAAATTGAAGAGCTGCAGGGAGTGGGTGACGGTGCCGATCTAAATCTTGGCGATGAGATTGATCGCCTGCGCGAAAAATCCACTGCGCTGACAGCAAAGATTTATGCGGACTTGAGTGCTTGGGACATTGTGCGGGTGGCGCGCCATCCGCAACGACCGTATTCCCTAGACTACATCCCCGAAATTTTTACCGAATTCGACGAACTGCATGGCGATCGCCATTTCGCAGACGACAAAGCAATCGTAGGCGGCGTTGCGCGCCTTGATGGACGTCCGGTGATGGTGATTGGTCAGGAGAAGGGCCGCGCGGTCAAAGACAAGGTGTACCGGAATTTCGGTATGCCAAAGCCCGAGGGATACCGCAAGGCGATGCGCCTAATGGAGATGGCCGAGCGTTTCAAAATGCCGGTAATCACGCTCATCGATACGCCCGGGGCCTATCCAGGGATCGACTCAGAAGAGCGAGGTATCAGTGAGGCGATTGCGCAAAATCTGGCCGTGATGTCCCGCCTCAAAACACCGTTGGTGTGTATTGTCATTGGTGAGGGATCGTCGGGGGGCGCGCTGGGCATTGGCGTCGGAGATCATCTGGCGATGTTGCAATACGCCACCTATTTTGTGATCTCTCCCGAGGGCTGCGCCAACATTATCTGGAAGAGTTCGGAGTTCGCGCCAGACGCGGCAGCGGCAATGGGTGTGACGTCCTCCAAGCTCGAGGAGCTCGGCATTGTGGACGCGACGATCCCCGAACCGCTGGGTGGTGCGCACCGCGACCCGGTGGAGATGGCCAGTCGGTTGAAGGCCCACTTGTTGGATCAGGTGGAACGGCTGTCTGCAATGGATACGGATACCATGCTTGAGGCACGCTACCGAAGGCTGATGTCCTACGGTAACTGAGACTCGGTGCACGCGTTGTGCGCGAAATCCTGACATCCTTCCCTGATTCACTGTTGGAGGCGCCCCGTTGGTGGGTAGCCTTGTCCGGCGGAGCGGACAGCGTCGCGCTCCTCTATGCGCTAGCCGCATACCGAGATGCCTCGTCAGCACCCCCCATTCATGCGATACATGTCAACCACGGGTTGCATCCAGCCGCGGGGGAGTGGAGCGAACTCTGTCAGCGCCATGTCGATGCGCTGAACATTCCACTCCATGTCAGCGTTTGCAGCATCGAGCCCAGTGGTCGCGGTGTGGAGGCCGATGCGCGGCGCGAGCGCTACCGGGCCTTCGAGAGCGTGCTGCTCGAGGGGGACATTCTATTCACGGGGCATCACGCAGACGACATGGTGGAGACAGTGTTACTCCGTTTACTGCGGGGTGCGGGTCCTCGAGGTTTGTCGGGCATTCCCCGTGAGCGGGCCTGTGGAGCAGGGAGGATCTTTAGACCCTTGCTCGATACCACGGCGGAGTCGCTTCGCAATGCAGTCGAGGCGTCGGGGCTCGAATATGTGACCGACCCCTCCAATCTGGAAACCGATCAGGACCGAAATTATCTGCGACAGGTCGTTTTGCCGGCCGTGGCAGACCGCTGGCCGGGCTACCGGGAGACTATACAGCGAGCCGCGGCCCTGCAGTCCATGGCACAGCAACGGCTGAGTCAATTGCCGCTCCCCAGAGCCGAGACAGTGATGGGCGAGCCAGCTTTGGTGATCGATCCGACAGCGGGTGTTGCAGAGCTGGCGGCGCAGATCCATCAGTGGTTGGGGGAGTCTGATATCGACTCACCCGACCGACGGCGATTAGTGGAGCTTGCGAGGCAAGCCCTCAATGCGGGTCAGGACCGTCTGCCCGAATTGCGCTGGGACGACGTCTGCCTGCGAGTTTGGAATGGATGGGTGGTCAGGGTGAATGAGCCTGAGCAAGGCATCGTTTTGCCGGATGAGGTCGTGGTTGGCGAGGACATGGAAGGTGTTTGGGGGTATCTCAGCTGGGAGTCCGCTCAGGACGCCCCTGTTTTCCCGCTGGGCACGCGTCTCGGCTGTGCATTCAGCGGCGAGTTAGACAATCTGGCACCGCTTAACCGCCCCCAAAAGGCGACCAAAAAGTGGCTGCAAGAGATGAGAATTCCCCCGTGGTGGCGGCGCCATCTTCCTGTTTTATGGTCAGAAAGTGCTCCTGTTTGGCTGCTACCCGTGGGTCCTTTGTCGGCCATTGGCGACGCTGGCGACTGCACTGCTTCCCCCGGGCTCCGCCCGGTTTGGCGCCCTTTTTCAACAGTTTGAATTGAGCCTCGCAGGGCTTCCTGTTAGACTGATCGTCCATCGGAGAGGCAATCCCGAGAGGCGTCGAAACAGACGTCCGGGTGCTCTTTCGCTTTGGTGGAATCCATGACGAGATATGTGTTCGTTACTGGTGGTGTTGTGTCTTCCCTGGG
>JBELDB010000062.1:0-9272 GCA_042094525.1 Congregibacter sp.
CCACGCCACGGGTCACTTGGCGCGTAATGTGCCGCGCCAAGAGCGGGCCCGCCGCAGGCTTACGCCGCACCTGCACGGTGAGCTCTACCGTCGGCACCCACCCGTAAGCACCATAAATCGTGAAGATGGGCGGCGGCATGATGTCGGCAAACATCAAGAGATCAATGGGCTCCGGCGCAGCACCGTCTTTATGCGCCAGCCAGGCAATAAACTCGCCCGAGTCATTGGTCTTGCCCTCGGAAAAGACTTCGGCGCCCTGCACCATGCGGAGATCGATGCTCTGGTGAATCTCGAGGTGCGACATGGCGGGCGCGGCGACGTCATCGAAGGCAGGCACTTCGGGCGGCGCAACGTTGGTCCAATCCGGGCCGCTGAGTCGATCGAGATCGGTATAGGCCGCAGTGGCGCGCAACTTGAGCTGGCCCTCCTGCTTGAGATCAGCACTGGCAAAGTGGGTGCTGCGGGTCTCGGACAGTGACTCCACCGATACTTCCACCTGCCCTAACGCCACCGGCGCCAGATAAAACGCGTTGATGCTAAGCGGGTCAGGCTGATTCAGCGCTTCAGACAAGGTGCGGCCCACCAGCGCGAGCACATAGCCGCCGTTAGCTACCGAGCCAATCCGCCAGCCCCGATGCACCTCAGCCTGCCACCGCGAATTCCCCTGTGATGACACCGCGGTGTGGGATAAAAACTGACTCATACTGCTCCTCTTTCCGCCTTGGCGGCCTTTGTCCGGTATCCGTTCAGGCACATTGAACCGGACTTCCGCCCCTTAAGTGCTTTTTTTCGCTACATCGATCTATACTAATTGGCCGTATTACGCGCCGGAGAGGGATCTTGGCCCATACGCGCCGCCCGTCAGCGAGGCATGGATTGCCGCTACTGACCCTGATTTTGATTGGGGTCGGCCCGCTTATATCTGTGGCACAGAACCCGAGCGACGCCCCCGCCGAAACCGAAGCGGCGCCCATCGTAATCGATATGGCGGCGCCATTGGAGCCCGAGCGCGCACCCCCGCCCCCCACTGAGCCCAGTGCCCTGGGTGTGTACCGTAGCTACATCGAATCCATGGAGACCAACGCCGGTGCCTTCGCACCCGGCCTTACCGAGCAGTTGCTGGGGCTGGGGCTTAACCTGCAGGCGCTGGATCGTCATGCCGAAGCGGCCAAGGTCCTGAAGCGTGGCGTGCACGTGAGTCGCGTCCAGTCGGGCCTCTATGCCGCCGACCAAATACCGCTGCTGCGCGCCGAGATCCGCAGCCATATCGCTTTGGGCCAGTTCGATGAGGCCGATGAGCATCAACGCTACCTCGCCCGGGTGGAATCGGAAGCCCTTGTGGGGACGCCGGCTTCAATCGCGGCATTACTCGACCAGGGCGCCTGGGCCGAGCAGGCCTGGGAGCTTCGACTGGGGGATCAGGAAGCCCATCCTGAGCATCTGGCGCGGAGCTGGGAATACTACCGACTCGCCTACAACCAGAGCTCGCAGCTCTATGGCCCGCAGTCGATGGAATTACTGAAACCGCTCGAGGGGATGCTGCGACTCCAATACCGGTTCGCCAATCTGCAGCGCGCGAATGCCAGTGGCAGTGCCTTCGACGGCAACAGTTATCGCCAAACATCGATGATGGGCGGTGCCTATCGGCGGGGTGAGGCAGTACTCATCGCCATTCAGGGACTGAAACTCTTTAACGGTGCGCCAGCCGGCGAGCAAGCTCATGATCTTGTCCGGCTGGGCGATTGGGCACACTGGATGGGCCGCCGCTCCGACGCTCGGAGCTACTACGATCAGGCCTGGCGTCGCATCACACCGCCCCCGGAGGAGCCCGAGATAAAAGAAAAGGATGAGACGGCGCCAGCCGATAGCGCTACAGGTACCGCGCTGGCTGACTCGGCACCGATTGCGGACCAGGATAACGAGCCCCCGCCACGTGACCTTGCGAGCGGAGATGCAGTGCCAGAAACCGCTGCACCTGAGGCAACACTTGCCAAAGCCGAAGGGGAAGCAGTAGCCGAGACAGAAGCAGAGGTGGAAGTAGAAGCGGAGCAGAAGGTCGCTGACGCTGCGCCGCCCGACACAACCCAGCAGGCATCAGAGGACACCACGGTGACGGCTCTCCCCGAGGAGCCTGCCCCGGAAGACGACCCAGTAATGCGCATGGCGCTCTTTGAGACAGCCACGCCGCTCCCCGATATTGACTCTCTGAGGCCTTTACCGCCCTTTCGCCCAGATGCATCGGGGCCCCTTGTTGTGCAATTTCAGCTCAACGAAGCTGGAAAAATTACAGAACTGGAACGCGTCACGGTCACTGCGGTCACAGAATCAGACACCACCGAGGGTGAGGAGGCTGCCGATGAGGCCGAGGTACCCCGAGTGGACAATGACCCTGCCGTGGACCGGCTGCTGCGCAAAATGCGGCGGATACGGTTCAGGCCTCAATACGCAGAGGGCGTCGCCGTGGACACTGGTATGATTGTGTGGTCTTTTGATCCAAACCCCTCAGCCTCTGAAGCGATGGCGCTACAACCCTGATGACTCTGTATTCCCGCTCACGCATGCAACCATTTCCGCTGCTCCGCACTGCGGCGGCGGGTGGTTTGATAGCTGTGATGCTCTCATTGATGGGATGCCCCTCGGCCAGCACCCCCACCACGCCTTCGATACCCACGCCGCCGTCCTCTCCCTCCAGCTCCGGGGCCTCATCCCCCAGCTCTGGGGGCAGCAGTGGATCGAGCTCCCCCAGCTCAAGTAGCGGCAGTTCAGGGTCGAGCAGTTCCAGCTCTTCAGGCAGCTCAGGCGCCAGCAGCTCCAGCTCTGGCGGAGCCAGCGGCGGCGCGAGCCCTGCAGCAGGCGGCGCATCAGGAAGCGATTCAGCCGGTGCGCCCTCGACGGGTAGCAGCGGCAGCGCGGGCGACTCGGGCGCGGATGCCGGCGGTGAGGATAGCTCGTCAGGCGAGCCCGGCTTTGGCGACATGGCGGGTGGCGCTGACTTACCTTCAATGGTCGATACCCTGCCCACCTTCGATGAAGACTATGGCTCGGAAGGTGACGGCGACGGTGCGACAGGGGGATCACCCGAGGGCGATGAGTCAGGACAGGGTGCCGGTGGCAATGGCGAAAGCGGACAGGTAGCGCAAACATCAGGCGATACGGGTGATGCCAGTGGTCAGCAAGCTCCGGGCACCCGCGCCAGTGGCGGCATGGAATCAGACATGGGAGCCGAGGGTCCGCTGACCGCAGCCGAGCAAGTCGCCATTTTGGATCGACAGCTCGAGGAGAGCACTGGGGATTTCGACGGCATCATCTACGACGAAGAACAGCGTCAGCGGGAGGCGGCACGCGACCGGGCTGCTGAGACGGCGCAAACAGCGGCCAGCCCCTCAGAATCCAATCAAGGCGAGGAGCCCTCCTTTGGCGGTGGGATGGCCAGTGCCGGCAGCGGCTCTGTGGGTGGCGGCATTGGCGGGAGAAGCGGCGCACCACCGACAGACGGCGCCAAGTATCCACCCCCGCCTGATATCCCCAACGGCAACGACGACGATGTCGTGGCCCGCCAACTACGCGAAGCGGCGATGCGTGAACCCGACCCCGACATCCGAGACAAGCTGTGGGCGGAGTATCGCAAGTACAAAGGGATCGAGGAGCCCGACGCATGATCCGCGCGTTGCTCTCACTTGTCTTTGCGATGGCGCTACTCACCGGCTGCGTATCGGAAACCGTTAAGTCGACTTCAGTGCCAGTGCTGGATGCCCCCGCGACGCTGGCTCCTGATGAGGAACTGCTGGATGTCGGCGTGGTGATTCTTGATCCAGGCGTCAGCGCTGTCGAAGACGAGGAGCAGGTGTATCCCGAGGTCCGCAAGGCCGAGGCCACCTTTATGGCAGCAGAGCTCGCCGAGGTGCTCACCGAGCAAGGTGGTTGGGGTGCGGTCAGAGTCGTTCCTGACGATCGGCAGTTTTCTGATCTCCTCGTGCGCGGCACGATCCTGCGCTCAGATGGCGAAGCGCTGGAACTGAAAATTCTGGTGAGCGATGCGCGCGGCACACTGTGGCTCGATAAGCGCTACCAAGGCATCACCAGCCGCTACGCCTACGAGCAGGGGACAAGGGTGAAGCAGGATCCCTTCCTTGCGGTATACCGCATGATCGCCAACGACATGTTGGCCATTTTTAACAAGGTGCCCGCCGAGGATCGCGTCACGATCCGGCAAGTGGCAGAGATGCGCTTCGCCCGCGATTTTGCCAGTGGCGCCTTCGCCGATTACCTTGATGAAGACGAGGCCGGGCACATCAGCCTGCGCAGACTGCCAGCTGAGGATGACCCCATGCTGAATCGCGTGCGCGGCCTGCGTCAGCGACATTATGTGTTTGTCGACACGCTTCAGGGCCACTACTCCGGCTTTGCGGAGGACATGTATGTCCCCTATCAGGAGTGGCGAAAAGCAAGCTATGAGGAGACCGTTGCCCTGCGCGAGTTAGAGACCGAGGCTCGGCGAGAAATGATTGCCGGCGGCGCGGCCATTATTGCTGGCATTGTGGCGCAAGGCTCGGGTAGTCGCACGACGCGAAGCGCGGGCGCCGTTGGTGTCATTGGCGGTGGCGCCCTGTTGAAGAGCGGCATGGAGAAACGCGCCGAATCCAATATCCACTCTTTGGCACTGGAAGAACTTGGCCAGTCACTGGACGCCGAAATCACACCTCGGGTGATCGAGCTGGAGGACCGCACCGTTCGCCTCACCGGTAATGTCGAAGATCAATACGACCAGTGGCGCGAATTGCTGGCCGATATCTACGCAGCAGAACTCGCTGCACTGGAGCCACCGGCTGCGGCAGCCGAGACCCCACTACTCCCGACGCCTGAACCGCAGGACTCGTGACCGACCACAAAGAGCAGCCCCTTTCCGCTACCACCTTTGAACCCGCGACAACCCATCCAGAATCGGTTGCCGCAGCCTCGGGAGGGGATCAGTCGCGGGCGATCTTCATCGGCCTTGCCGCCGCCGCTGTGTTGCTCGTTTTCGTCTTTTTCGTGTTGCCCCAACTGGTGGCGCCGGATAGCGCAGCACCTGCGTTGGAAACTGGACAATCCACGGCCACAGCCTCGGGCAGCATCTCTGCACCCACTAGCGCTGCGGGCGAAGCGGGTAACGGGCGAAGCCCCTTTGCCGAAGCACAAGAAAGTGCACTCAGACGCGAGGCTCAAGAGGCCTTACAGGCCTTGCTATCCCTGCAGGAATCGCTGGCCGAGCGCGGTGCGCCCAATTGGGGGGAGCCCGACTACAGCACAGCGCTAGAAGCAGCCGCTGCAGGTGACACGGCCTACCGCGAGCGCGAGTTTGCCGCGGCAACCGCGGATTACCAGCGCGCACTCGATCAGCTACTCGTCCTCGAAGCGAGCCTGCCCGAGCGGATTGAAGCGCTCCACGAAACCCTGACAGGCGCGATTGAAGCGGGCGAGGTATTGTCCGCTCAGGCTCGCTTCACTGAGCTCTCAGAGATGGCGCCAACTGATATCCGGCTGGTCTCCCTCGAAGACCGCATCACCGGCCTCCCTAGTGTGATCGCTGCACTGGAGCGCGCCGCTGAGGCTGAAGCGACGGGTGATCTCACTGCCGCCGTCGAGGCTGCGGGTGACGCAACGCGAGCAGACCCAGCACACCAGCGGGCAGCTGCGCGCCTCGGTGAGCTGAGCACCGCACTGACCCAGCAACAATTCAACGACGCTATGACGGCGGGCTATGGGGCCATGGGGGCTAAGGCCTTCGACACTGCTGAGCAGCAATTCCGTACGGCCGCTCAGCTGATCCCAGGCGCGCCCGAGCCCGCCGCCGCGCTGATTGAACTCGAGCAGGCGCGCACCCAAAACACCTTGCTTGAGCTGCGAGCGGACGGTGCCCAGGCGGAAGCAGAAGAGCGCTGGGACGATGCAGTGGGCCTTTACAAAAACGCCCTGGAAATCGACGCGCTCATGTTGTTCGCCACGGAGGGGGTGGCACGCACCGAGCCGCGGGCTGATCTTGATAGCCGGCTGGAGAACATGCCAAAAGAGCGCGATCGCCTCATCGATGCGCGCATCATGCGCCTCGCGCAGGAAACACTTGCCGAGGCAGAAGCCATTGCGAGTCCAGGCCCGCGACTGCAAGGCCAGATCGCTGCAGCGCAAGACACCCTCGCCTATGCCAGCACCCCGGTCGCGGTGACCATGACCTCCGATGGGCTCACCGATATCACCCTGTTACGCGTGAGACGGCTCGGAACCCTTTCAGAGCAAACGCTGTCTCTGCGTCCCGGCGTGTATACCGCTGTGGGGATGCGCAACGGATACCGCGATGTCCGCGTGAAATTTGAGGTACGGCCTGACCAAACGAATGCGGTCGAGGTACGCTGTGTTGAGACGATTTGAGCCAACACCATGAGCGATCGCGACACTGACACCGGCACACCTGACACCCTAACGCCTGATGCGTTCTCGCCAGCGGGTGCCGCGCAAACCAGCGAGCAACTGGCGGCGACCGCTTTCGAACCTCTGAGTCAGGCATCCGAGCAAAGGCGGCGGATCAATGTCACCCAGGTCGTGCTCGGTGTCGCCGGGGTGCTGGTGGCCGCCCTGCTATTTTTTCTGTTCACCGCTCGCTCCCTCACCCTCAATATTGATGCCGAGGCAGAACCCGACTTCTCGTTGAGCGGACTCAATTGGTCCTTCGGCGAACGGCTACTAGTGCGACCCGGCGACTACACGCTGTCGATCGATGCCGAGGGCTATCACCCCTATGAGCAGACCGTGACGGTGGGCGACGCCGATACCCAACAGCTTGATATTCGCCTCGCCCCACTACCTGGCACCGTGACCCTCACTACCCAGCCTGCTGGTGGTGAGATCATCCTAGATGAGCTGTCACTGGGGTCTGCGCCACTGATTGATCTGAGCCTCGAGGCGGGTATCTATACAGTGGAAGCCACTCTCGATCGTTACCAGCGCTGGCGGGGGCAAATTGATGTCACTGGCCGCAACCAGAGCCAGACCGTGGACATCGTGCTGCTACCAGACTGGGCGAACATTCGCTTCAGCGCCTCTCCCTCCGCCGTGACCGCAAGCGTCGACAGCCAGCCCGTCGACATCACTGCTACCGGTGTTGAAGTGCTCTCGGGTCCGAGAGAACTGACCCTGAGTGCGCCGGGTTTTATGCCAGTGACCCTGCCCTTGAATGTGGTTGCGGGCGTGGATCAAGACCTTGGCGCGGTGACCCTGACCCCCGCTGACGCCACGCTGACGCTGGAGAGCTCGCCACCGGGTGCGGGCGTCACGGTTGATGGCACCTTCGCCGGGCTGACCCCGGTAGTGCTGCCTTTAAGTCCGGGTGACAGTCACGCCATCAGTCTGTCCAAGGCGGGCTACCGCGGCACCAGTCTGTCACTCACGCTCTCTCGGGGAGAGACCGCCAGCCGGTCAGTCACTCTGGCGCCGGAGCTCGGCGAGGTCCGTTTTGCCATCGAACCGGCAGAGGCAGAGATACTCATTAATGGCCAACGGGTGGGCACGGGCAGTCAAAGCCTCTCTCTCCCTGCGGTGCAGCAGCGTATCGCCGTTCAGCTTGAGGGGTATGCCAGTTTCGAAACCGAGGTACTGCCGAAACCCGGGCTGCCACAGCGAATCAGCGTCACGCTGCTGACAGAGGCTGCTGCGCGTAAGGCGGCAATGACGCCAACGATTACCACGCCGCTGGGCCAAACGATGGTGCTGGTCGATCCGTCGGTAGAAACCCAAAACCCTTTCACTATGGGTGCATCGCGCCGCGACCCCGGACGCCGCGCCAACGAAGTGGAACATCCTGTTGAATTGCGGCGCGCCTTCTATCTTGCGAGCACTGAAACCACTAATGCGCAGTTCCGCCAGTACGAAGCCACCCATGACTCGGGCCTGATAGAGAGCTACTCACTCGATCGCGACCACCAGCCGGTGGCAGGCATCAGTTGGCAGCAAGCTGCGAGCTTCTGTAATTGGCTGAGCCGACTCGAGGGTCTGCCGCCGTTCTACCGCGAGAACCAAGGCATCATTATCGGCTTTAACCCGAGCAGCACCGGCTATCGCTTGCCGAGCGAGGCGGAATGGGCTTTTGCTGCCCGGGTAGACGGCGATGCCCTGCGACGATTTGCCTGGGGTAATGACTTCCCCCCGAGCGCTGTTGTGACCAACGTAGCCGACAATACTTCAGCATTGGTCACCGGGCGCATTCTCAATGGCTACACGGATCAATTCGTGGTCTCGGCACCCGTGGGCAGCTTCCCCGCCAACCATCGCGGATTGCACGATATGGGTGGTAATGTTGCCGAATGGGTACACAACGGTTACGCCATCCCCTCCGCCAATGCCGAGCTCGCGATCGATCCATTGGGCGCACAACGCGGCGACAACTACACCATTCGCGGTGGCAGTTGGGCCCTCAGTCGCTTGTCAGAACTACGATTGACCTTCCGGGACTATGGGGAGCGCGGCCGTGACGATCTCGGCTTCAGGATTGCGCGCTATGCAGAGTAAAGCGCCAACACGCTCTGCGGGCATCGCCAGATTGGCCTCCCTGCTGGGCGTGTTGCTCGTGACCCCCGCGCTCGGACAGAATCCGGTCGAGCCTGAGGAAGCCTCGGCTGAGCCAGAGACCACAGCGTCAGCCGAATCCGCCGCTGACACAACGGGTACCCCTGCAGCCGCACAACCGGGGGCCGTGCTCGACTATGAACCCACCGAATCCATCTCAGAAGATCTCTCCGTGTCCTTTCCCGTGGACATCTGAGTCAGATAGGAGCCCTTTATGAAGCTGCGTTTACCCTCAGAGTTCCTCTATCAGGTGTTTGCCCTACTGTTCGCCGTGATCGTTGTGCACGCCGCTTACGTCGGAGTGATCCGTCCAAGCGCTGACTCTCAACTCGCGGTTCAGGCAGCACAACAAGCAGCGGGAGAAGCCCCGGCTGGTAACCGATCGTTAGCCATCGTGATCAAAGACTACGAGCAGGAAGCCTGCTTCATTTTGATGCTCTGGGCATTAGCGATCATGGGCCTCAAGGCTTCACGCACCCGATCCGAGGCACACATGCTGAATCGGGAACTCGTCGCCATCCCCGAGGGCACCAGCATTCTGCCCCGGGACGCCCGGGAGCAGTCCCGGTCACTAGAGGCGCTCCCTTTGGAAGAGCAGGACTACCTGCTGCCCCGGGCACTAGGGAATGCACTGAGCCGTTTCACCACTACGGGCAGCATCCCGGCGGTATCGGATG
>JBELDB010000063.1:0-9021 GCA_042094525.1 Congregibacter sp.
GACGGCCTCAAACTGGAGGCTCAGACGGGCACCAATCCCTTCCAGCTCGGCTTTATTGGTAGCACTGACACCCACAGCGCTACCGCCGGCGCCGCACAGGAGGCCGGCTACGCCGGTCACCTGGGGCGACGCGATGCCCAATATCGCAACGTACAGGATCACTTTGCCTCCAACCCGGGCGGCTTGGCGGTCGTGTGGGCTGAAGAGAACTCCCGGGACGCCATTTTTGATGCGATCCGTCGCCGTGAGACCTACGCGACCTCAGGCACCCGCCCCCAGCTCCGATTCTTCGCCGGCGACTACCCCGCGGAGATCTGCGCATCGCCCGATAGGCTGACCCTCGCCTATCAAAATGGATCGCCCATGGGCGCAAACATCACAGCGCAGAACACCACCTCTCCAGACTTCCTCATCGCGGCAAGCCGAGACCCCGGCACGCCCAACGCACCGGGGAACGGCATCGAGCGCATACAAATCATCAAAGGCTGGGTCGACGAATCGGGTAAGACGCGGGAACAGGTCTACGACATCGCCGGCACCCCAACACAGGGCTTGGGCGTTGATCCCCTGTCATGCACTCCCACCGCCGCCGGTCTCGCCGACGTCTGCACCGTCTGGCAAGACCCCGAGTTCAACGCCGCACAGAATGCGTTTTTTTACGCGAGACTCATCGAGACCCCAAGTTGCCGCTGGAGCACCCTGCAATGTCAGGCAGCGGGAGTGGACCCTTTTTCCAGCGACTGTGACGCACAAAAAAACGAGGCCAACTTGCGGGCTCTCAATGCGGGAGCTACCGGCCCTGTCTACGACAACTGCTGCCGCAAAGCAGAGAATGAGCCGTTCTACTCTCCGGTGATTCGGGAGCGGGCCTGGAGCTCCCCTATTTGGGTTGCCGGGCCTCGCTAGCGAGATGTAGAAAGACGGGCACCTCGCCACCCCCGTGGACCTCCAGCGCCGCGCCCGAGATGTAGGCCGCGTCCTCCGAGCAGAGCATCAACACCGAGCGTGCGATGTCAGCGGGCTGCGCCATCCGCTTTAACGGCAGCATGTCAGCCACTTTCTTGAAGCCTGCCTCGCCGCCGTAGTGCTCATATCCGGCCTCGTTATGCACTAATCCCACGACGATGGCATTCACGCGGATATCGGGGCCCCACTCCATCGCCAGAGACTGGGTCGCACTGACCAAGCCCGCCTTGGCGGCACCATATGCAGCTGACCCGGGCGAGGGCCTGACGCCGCTCACCGACGCGATATTGATCATGACACCCGGCTGCTCGCCGCCACTCAACGCCGAGTGGGCTTGCTGCGCAAGCACCAGAGGCGCCACCAAATTCAAGGCGACAATTTTTTCCGTCAGTGATGGCGTGGCCGTCGCGGCATCAACCGGCGGACCGCCGCCTGCGTTGTTCACCAAAATATCGAGCCGGCCGTATTGCTCGAGCACAGCATCAATAAGTTGCCCTGACGCTTCGTGGTCACGCACATCGGCGCTGACAAAATGCGCTTCACAACCATCAGCCGCGATAGGCTGTTCGGGCTCACGACGCCCACAGGCGACAACGTTCGCGCCCGCCGCGAGAAAGTGCTCACAGATCGCCCGACCAATATGACCCGCGCCACCCGTGACCAACACTGTTTTTCCGGAAAAATCCTGCATACCGCTCTCGTCTACCAGTAGGGCGCGTGGATCGTGGAGGTGTTGTCGACCCGAATGCCCGCACCATTGATATGCCGCGCATCATCAGACGCCAAAAAAGCAATGACATCCGCCACCGCCTCGGGCTCACAGGCAAACGAGGCCGCCTGCATGCCCATTTCGCGGCTCATAACGGGCGGCTCACCTTCAATGTTCATGACCATGGGCGTGATAATGCCATCGGGATGCACCGAATTGCAGCGCACCGCTCTACCCTGCTGCTTAAGATACACCGCCGTGCTCATTGTCAAACTGCGCACCGCCGCCTTCGAGGCGGTGTAGGCCGCGAACTGGGGGTAGCCCATCTCCGCGGACGAAGAACACACATTGATGATCGCAGCACCGGGGCGAGACATCAGCGGCAGGCAATGTTGTATGCCCAAAAACACGGACTCGCAATTTACCGCCATAACCCGCTGGAACTGCTCAAGCGTTTCCGACTCGATGTTATCGGCGCGAAGGATCGCCGCGTTGTTCACCAGAACATCTACGGCACCGTGTTCGGCAGTGATCTGCTCAACCGTGGCCCGCCACGCAGCCATATCGCTCACATCCTGGGCCAGGAACTGAACGCCCAATTCGCTGGCAATCGACTGGCCCTGTTCCGCGTCGAGGTCGGAAATCATGACAGTGGCGCCGTCGCGTTTGAGGCGCCGTGCGGTCGCCTGGCCGAGGCCACCACAGCCGCCGGTCACCAGCGCCACGCGATCTGCCAACGACTTACTCTCACTGAACGCTTCTGTCATGCTGTGCTCCTTCCTATCGTTTGGAGCCGATAACCATGTCCCAGTGTATTGTCGATCAACCCAATGACCTGCTCGAGGCCGTCGGCCAGACCCTCGGCCCAAGTGAGCCACTGGTGGTCACTCAGGAGCGCATTAACCAATTTGCGGAGGCCACTGGGGACGATCAATGGATCCATGTGGATCAGGAACGCGCGGCCAGCGGCCCGTTCGGACACACCATCGCCCACGGGTACCTCACGCTGTCCCTGGCGGCGTACTTCCTGCCCCAGCTGCTGAGCGTCAAAAACATGTCGATGGGCGTGAACTACGGCACCGAAAAGGTGCGCTTCCCCTCGGCGGTCACCGAAGGCTCGACCTTGCGCGCCACCGGCGAAATCATCAGTGCTGAGCCGAGCGGCGGGGGCGTCAAAGTGGTGGTAAGGATGACGCTTACCGCAGACGGCGCCGAGCGGCCCGCCTGCGTGGTCGACACGATCAGTCTCTTTTATCCCTGAGTCCTGCACCGGCATCAGAGCCCGAAAACGCGCACCGCGTTGTCCCGAAGGAACTTTGGCCACACCTCATCTTTAAAAGGCACATCGGGCAGCTCCTCGAAAATACGCTCGAGAGACAACCCCATCGGGAAATAGCCGGCATACATGATCTTGTCGGCACCACGCGTATTGGCGAAGTCGATGATCGGCTTGGGGTAATGCCGCGGCGCGAAGGCGCTGGTCATGTAATACAGGTTGGGGTACTTGAGCATGAGCTTCCAGGCCAGATCCGTCCAAGGCTCTCCCCCATGGCGCATCACCACCTTGAGCTCGGGGAAAAACCAACAAATCTCATCAAGATGCTCCACCTTCTGCGGCCCCATGGGAATCCGTGGACCCGGGACGCCAACGCAAGGGCAGAACGGAATATCCAGATCGATACACGCGACAAAAATGGGGTACCACTTTTTGTCGTCGAGCGGCACCTGTGGGCACAGCCCTGAAGGAAACGCCGTAACGGCTTTCAGGTCGTAGACCTCTTTGAGGCGGCGAATCTTACGCACCTCTTCCATGCCGTTGTTCGGGTTGGCGTCGTAACAAGCAATGAACCGGTCTGGATGATCTTTGACGGCCTGGTTCTGCGTTTCGTACTGATCCTCATCCACACCGATCATGCCCTTGGCAATCCCGAATTCGTCCATCTTTCCGACGGTGTAGGCGGCATAGTCATCATGTTCACCCACCTGCGGCAGATTCTTGAACATGTACTCCGCCGGCATCTGAAACTGTTGTCGACTCTCCTCATCCATTAACAGCGGCTTGATGAAGTCGTAATAATCAGAAGTATCGTTATTGGGGATCGCCATCATCAGGTCGATCACTCCGATATCACGCGGCATGGACATCAATCAGTCTCCCGGTAGTGAACTCAGTGCGCAGATCATTCCTGCTCACGCAGCAACTTCGCCGCACCGTGCTCAGCAATCATATACGTTGCAGCCATGGTATTACCCGAGGTCAGCTTTGGCATCACCGACGCATCGATCACCGATAGTCCAGACAGACCTCGTAATTTCAGGTCGGGGTCGACGACCGCGTCAGCGTCCGTGCCCATTCTGCAGGTACCCACCGGATGATAGCCCGTCGTCCCCTGCCGTCCCGCCATCGCCAGAAGCTCGTCATCTGACTGGGCATCTGGCCCGGGACGAAGCTCTCCCCGGCGATATGTCCTCATGGGTTCGCTGTCATAGATGCGCCGCAACGTGCGGATGCCGGCCAGCAATACCTGCTTATCGTGATCTGTGCTCAGATAGTTGGCTGTGATCTCGGGTTCCGCGGCGATGTCCGCGTCTGTAATCTGCACGCTGCCGCGACTGGTCGGGTGCATGGGATAGGTGATCGCGGTAACACCGGGCACCGTATCCATCACCGATTTTCCGCTCACCTCATCGTGAATCCCGGAAGCCGGAGTGAAATGCACCTGAACATCGGGTCGCCCTGGCTCACCCACACCCGACTCATGAAATACGAACACGTCGGCGGAAGGCATGGCCAGCAAGCCCTGACGATGGCGCAGGTAGCGCCACAATTGGGCGGGCAACCTCGATGGCTGCGCGTCCGCCCAAACGGTCCCCGCTGCCTCAGTTTCGGTCGCGACCAGCGTGCCAAAATGGTCCTGCAGGTTCTGACCCACGGCTGGGCGATCCAGAACCGGCTCAATACCCATTTGCGCCAAATGCTTGGCGTCGCCTATGCCTGAGCGCTGCAAGATCACAGGAGACCCCACCGCCCCTGCTGCGAGAACGATGTGCTTGGCATCAACCAGTGCGCTGCGCCCGCGAGCATCCCGCCAGACAACCCCGGTGACCCTGCCGTCGTGAACAGCCAGATGATCTGCCATTGCGCCTGTCACGACGGTCAGGTTTTTACGCCGGGAGGCAGCGTTTAGAAACGCCACTTTGGCGCTCTGTCGCCAACCCCGTGAGACGCTTTGGTGGTAATACCCCGCGCCTAACGAGTCGCCCGTCAAATAGCTATCGTTGCGGGGTATGCCCGATGACTCGCAGGCTGCAATGAAACGCTCACCCCACAGCGAGGGTGTGGCCTGCTGCAGCTGAACCTGGCCCGCCACCCTCGCCCCGCTGTGATTTTCAAATCGCTCAAAAAAGGGCGCAACACTCTGCCAATCCCACCCGTCAGCACCCGCATTGGCCCACTCGTCAAAGTCTCTTGGCTGGCCACGCACGTAAATCATGCCGTTGATCGCCGTGCTACCGCCGAGCACCCGACCCCTAGGCCAACGCACCCGTCGGTTATGGGCCTCGCCTTCAGGCGCGGTTCTAAACCCCCAGTTAAACGCCTTGCCATAGGCCACCGAGATCCAGCCAACGGGGAGGCCCAACGCCAAACTGCGTCCACTGGGGCCGGCCTCCATCAGCAGTACCCGGGCGCGCCCGGAAGCGGTCAAACGATCAGCAAGCAACGCACCTGCGGCGCCAGCGCCCACAATGACGTAGTCCCATTCCCCCTTCATCGGGTGCGAATCGAGGGATCGGCCATACCCGCACGCATCGTCTCGAGGAACTTTTCCAGAGGCGCAGGCTCCGCGACCTGCGGTAACGCATCGCTAGGGGGGTGATCCCAAAATGCTTGCCAGGAGGGAAATAACGAGTGGAACTCACCGTCATAGTGGTCGCGATCGGGCCACCGCATTTTGTGGTCTCCCACCGGCGGCTTGTTGAGGTCGGTCGCATACCAGTAGCAAGGCAGCCGTCGATGAAACAGCCAGCGCCCTTCCTGACGAATATAGTGGTCCCAATAGAGCATCTGCATGATCACCCACTCGCAACCGCCATCAGCTGTGGGAGTTTCGTGCTCATTCTTGGAATACACCAAACCGACGGCGCGGTCCGGCGATTCAAACTCAATGATGTGGTTACCAATGTGATGGGCCGTGCCGGTGAACTGCTGTCTGAGCGTCTCATCCATCCACTGTTTGAAATGCGACCGACCCACCTTGTCACGGCCCACCCGCACATCCTCCGGGAACAAGTTCACCATCGCATCAAGGTCGCGCATGTCCAGTGCTAGAGAGTACTTAGCCGCCAGTTGCCGAATAGCGTCGAGTGACTCGAGCCGATCGATTCTTGCCAATACATCGCTGGCATCACTCATGCCTTGCCTCCTGTTTGTGCCGCCCTGCGACCTGCCTGTCGGCCCGAGAATGTCGCATCTCCGACCGAACTACCAGAGGCATAGCCATCACCCCTTCGCGGCACACCACAGGCAGTGCGGCCCGCCGCATAGAGCCCGGGAATCACCTCCCCCGCCTCATTCAAAACTGCACCTTCAACCGTGGTGTCCACACCGCCCAGCGTAAAGTAAGGGAAGAACGCCCCACGCCCCGGCGTGCAATCCAGCGCCACCAGCGGCGCGGCGAGCGGTTTTAACCAGTCCGGGTGCTTGTGGCACTGGGGATCCTCTCCCTGAGCCGCGCAGTCATTAAATGCTTCGATGGTGGTTTCCAGTGCGTCTTCAGGTAGGCCGAGCTCAGCACACAGCTCTTCAATCGTTTCCCCCGTTGCCGCGATCGGCGCGCCCAAATACGACACCGTCTCGTAGTCTGCGTAATCTTCTACCGCCACCACAAAGTACACGGGCCAAGTTTGATCGAGTATCAAGGTACCTACACGACCGTGATAGACGTCTTCGTTGATAAAGCGCTGCCCGTTGCCGTCGACCAAAATACCGAAGGTGAGTGAGGCCGGGGGATAGAACGGCAGGCTCACAAAACCTTCATCCATGTTGATCAGACGCGCACCCAGCGCCGCAGCCATTTGAATACCAGATCCAGTGTCGTTGGGGTTGCCAATCGGGATGGTTGCTCTTTGTAGCTTGGGGGCATGTTTGTTGAGCATGTCTGAGTTCATGACAAACCCGCCCGCACAGAGCACCACACCTCGCTCCGCCCGGTAATACCGCTCCTCACCGTCCTGTCGCACCACCACACCGCAGACCGCCAGCGCGCCGTCCCGACCTTCCACAATAAGCCGCAACGCGCGAGATTCCAGCGCTACCGAGACGCCTCGCTCCCGCGCGGCGGCTTCTAGCAACTGCATCAGTAACGGGCCGCCGTTATCCCCCTCCACCTCGAGGTTATGACCGCGTGGCGCGGGCGCAAACTGATCGCGGTATGGCCAGGCTTTTTCGCTACCCGTGTACAGCAAGCAATCATCACTTAAGGCCATCATGGCGCGATGCGGGTATTCCGAATGTTTGAATCGCACGCCTAGCGACTTCAGCCATTCCAGATGATCGGCACCTCCCTCGGCATAAGCGCGCACTTTGTCGGGGTCAGCCTGTGGAGAATTGGCCGCCATCAAATAACCGTAGGTGGCCTCGACGGTATCCTGATAGCCCACCGCCCTCTGTACGCTGGTGCCGCCCCCCAGGTAAAGCTCGGCCGAGCTGAGCGCAGTAGAACCACCCGCGCCCGAGGCGGCGTCAAAAATGATCACGCTGGCACCGCTATCTGCGGCCTCGACCGCAGCACAGGCACCGGCTCCACCAAACCCCACGACCAAGACATCAGCGGCACCATCCCACGCCGATATCTGATCTGCTGGTAGCGGTTTGAAGTCCATGCATTGCACCGGCTGTAAAGAGCGGCCATTGCCGCTGACATCGCTGTTGTTATTCGACTTGCGATAAGACTGTAGGCGGCATCGCAGCCACTTGCAGCCCTCGTTTGGACGATAGCATGTAGTCCGTACGGGGGCTGTAGCGCGACCAGCAGCAACCGACAATGCTATTGACCGAGACCGGCCCACTTTATGGAGGAACTTGCAATGACCTGGTATACGGGCGACGCCCTCTACGACACGCTGTTACTGATCGGTTTTGCCTACGCAGCGCTAGTGCTGGTGAGCAGTTTCTTTGGCACGGCCGCCTATGGTGGCAGATTCGGCGGCGGCAAGCGCGCCAAGGGACTCAAGCTGGGCGCCAAGCAAGGCTGGGTGCTCATGGAATTGCCGGGCCTGATTGTGTTCCCGGTGGTCTTTTTTATGGGCAGCAATGCCGATCAGGCGGTGCCGCTTTTCTTCCTCGCGATCTGGATGATGCACTACACCAACCGCGCGCTGATCACCCCGTTACTCATGCGAGTGCAGCCCGGTTCGCAGGCGAGCTTTTCCTTCGGCGTGGTCATCGCGGGCTGGATCACGCTGTTTCTGCACGGCTACTTCAACGCCGCGTATCTGACTGAGCTGGGCACCCAATACACCTACGACTGGTTTACCGATCCCCGATTCCGCATTGGCTTTGCTATCTACATTGTTGGCTTTGTGCTCAACATCCACTCGGATCGCATCTTGCGTAACCTGCGCTCCCCGAATCCAAGCCCTGACGAACCGCGTTACAAAATCCCCTATGGCGGCGGCTTCCGTTTTGTCAGCTGCCCGCAGTATCTGGGTGAAATTCTTTCCTTTACGGGCTTTGCCATCATGGCGTGGAATCTGGGAGCCGTGTTTGTATTGGCGATGACCGCTGGCAATCTCATCCCCCGTGCGATTTACACCCACCGCTGGTTCCGCAAAAACTTTGAGGACTACCCCGCCGAGCGCAAAGCGATCATCCCGGGTATTCTCTGACATCGCGTTCATTGAGGGGCTGCCATGGAGCTGTCACTGAAAGGCAAAAAAATACTGATAACCGGTGCAGGCGCTGGTATTGGTCTGGCCTGCGCAGAGGCGTTTGTGACGGCGGGCGCGGATGTCGCCATCTGTGACGTCGAACAGGACCGTCTGGACGAAGCACTGGCAGCGCTCACCGCCATCGGCGGGACCCACTATGGCCAGCTGTGTGATGTGGCCAGCGCCGATGCGGTAGCAGACTTCTTCGCCAACAGCGTGAAAGCGCTGGGAGCACTGGATATTGTGCTCAACAACGCGGGTGTCGGCTCACCGCTGGTGCCGCTCGAGGAAACCGATGAGGCCGACTACGACCGGCTGATGGGCATCAATCTCAAGGGCGTGTGGCTCTGCATGCGCGAGGCCCTCAAAATCATGTCGCCTCACGGTTCAGGCCACATCATCAACATGGCCTCGGC
>JBELDB010000064.1:0-8947 GCA_042094525.1 Congregibacter sp.
GCAAATCAAACCTGACACCATGCAACGGGCAAGAAATGAAGCACCCGCGAATGCGTCCACCTTCGAGTTCGGCCTCCTGATGCGTGCACCGGTTCTCCACCGCGTAGAGCTCTCCCGCCGCCCGACAAATCAGCACCTTGCTACCGTTGATCGTCACGGCACGGCTATCGTTGTCTGCAAGTTCGGCTTCGGCGAGGGCAGGATGAAAATCCGTCACACCAGTCTCCTGTTCGGTGAATTGTTGCGGGGGCAATTTAGCTCGATCTTTAGATGGTAGCACCGCGTTATTTAAAAAAAACCATCTTGCTTGCTTATTTTTAGCACCCTCGCTACGCTTTCAGCTCACCCATCTTTTCCCACTGAGGTCAGTATGAGCCACGGTAATAAACAACAATGGATTTTGGCAAAGCGCCCCGAGGGCATGCCGGACTCATCCGAGGTGGTTCTTCAGGACGCACCGATCCCTGAGACCGGACCGGGCATGCTTCTGGTGAAGAATCACTACATTTCTCTAGACCCTGCGATTCGCGGCTGGATGTCTGATATCCCCAATTATTTGCCGCCCATCCCCATCGGCGATCCTGTGCGCGCCACTGTGGTCGGTGAGGTATTGGAGAGCGGCAGTGACGGCATCCAAGCAGGCGACTATGTCTTTGGTCTCGGAGGCTGGGAAACACATAGCACCATACCTGTAGAATTCTGCACTAAGGTGCCTGACGACAATCCTTTCCCGCTTCACTATTACGTCAACATCCTCGGCGCCGTAGGACTGACACCTTACTTCGCCATCGCAGACGTCGGTCAGGCACAGGCCGGACAGACCATGCTAATGAGTGCAGCAGCGGGCGCCGTGGGCTCTGTCGGCGGGCAGATTGCAAAACTCATGGGTTTGCGGGTTGTGGGCATTGCCGGCACCGAAGAGAAGTGCCAGTGGGTCGTCGACGAGCTGGGCTTTGATGACTGCATCAACTACCGCACCGCAGGCGATATGGAAGCGGCGATCCGAACCGCTTGCCCAGAGGGCGTCGACTTTTACTTTGATAATGTGGGCGGCGAGATTCTGGATGCGGCGCTACTCAATATGAACAAGGACTCCACGCTCCTATTCTGCGGCACCATCAGCACCTATAACGCCACGGAGCCCGTGCCGGGCCCCTACAACTACTGGCAGATTCTGGCGCGGACCATCACGGTCAAGGGCTATCTAGTCAGCGACCACTATCACAGGATTGTGGAGGGGCAGGCGGCTCTCAGCGAATGGGTGAAGGATGACAAGATCAAGTTCCGCGAGCACATCAATGAAGGTATCGAGAACTGCCTGGACACTTACAACTTACTGTTCACTGGCGGCAACGAAGGTAAGCTGATGCTTAAGCTTTGAGATGAGTCCACGGGGCATACCCGCTTAAAAAAAGGGCCCCGTAAGGGCCCTTTTTTGTGGCAGTTCCATATCAGAGCTCGGGTTGTGGGGCGCTCTGATCACCGTCGCTATACCACTTCACCCAGCGATGAAAATACTGGTTACCCCGCTCGTTGCGACCAAACAGTACGCTCTCCATCAGCCCGGTCTCCAGGCCCTGCTGCAGTTTCAGACCCACGTTGTAGTCCTCTTCCTGCACCACGTTGCGAAGCCAGTCCGCCATTTCAATGCGCGCCGCGGCGCCCTCTTCATTCTCGGGCGGTGTCGGATGAAGAAAATGCAAAATGGTGGTGTTTTCCATGGGACCCGGGCCCGGAATCATCTGTGCAACCTGCGTGATTTCCGGCGCAATAAAGATCGACACGTTGGGGAAAAACAGCCGGATAAAATCGAAACCCTTGGTTTCATGCTGCCATAGCTCGTCCCGATCCACATCACCGAGCTCCAGCACATTCTTTGCGGCAAAGCCCACCAGCTGATGGGGGCCGTGTGCGTCGTACTCCATCACGTTGGAAAACGTTCTGGGTTCGATCGTCTCGGGATGCGCGGCCTTGAAATGGTAGCCCTCCAGATAGCCGTCATAAGCGACCTTCCAATTGGGCCCGTGGATAATGCGGTGGCCGACATAAGTCCATTGGTCCATGCCCTTCTTCGCCACGTCGTCCATCATGGCACCAAGATAGGCGCGAATATCCACGTCGCTGTCGGCATCCAATACAGCGAATATCAGTCCGCCCTCTTCGTGACAGGGGAACTGCACCAAATCCCGGGCACCCTCGCACACGTCACCGAATTTCGGGGCATCGGCAATGGCGCGCAATGAACCATCCGATTTGAAAGTCCAGCCATGGTAGGGGCAGCTGAACATTTTTTGGTTGCCGCAGGTTTCTGGGGTGAGTTGCATGCCGCGGTGGGTGCAAACATTCATCATAACTTTGGCCGAGCCGTCAGCCAGCCGGGTGATCAGAAGCGGTATACCAAGAATCTCGAGGGTCCTAAAGTCACCCGGATTTGGGATCTCCTGAGTCACCCCCACCAGTATCGGCAAGCTTTTGAAGATGCAATCCATCTCGCGCTGCCACTGCTCGGCATCCGTGTATTCAGTTGAGGGCACCTCCATGGTGCCATCCGCCCAATCCGTCGTCCCGTTGGCTACGTGATCGATCAGGCGACCTGCCATGCGGCTGTATTGAATTTTGGTATCTACGGTCATCTCTTTTCTCCTACGCCATCACTACTCTGGCATCACCAGGTCACCCACTGAGCTGACCTCGTAGCGACGGACTTCCATATCCAGTATCTCGAGAGCTGCACACGCCTCCAGAAAAGCCGCCACGTGGGGCGCCTTAAGGTGTGCATCAAGGTCAGCCTGTGATGCCCACTGCTCCGACACCCACACGACGCAAGGGTCAGCCACGTCAACCGCGATACCATACCACTGGCACCCCGCCTCTTCGCGGGTTGCAGCCACCACTGCTTTGGCAGCTTCCGCATAGGCCGGCGCACTCTCGGCACTGAGCTGAATCCGAACAATCACACTGACTGTACTCATACTGACCCCAAAATGTTTTGCCCGACTCGGCGCGCGGGCGTCGGTTTCGCGACTTTTTTGCACAGCCGCCAACCTAGGTTTCGACACAGAAAAAGTCAAGCATGCTTGCTTTTTTGTTCGCCCCTACCTAACCTAACGCGAAACGACTCATAACAAAAATCGGGGCTTGAAGAGCCAACTATCTAACCAAAAATTCGACCGCCAAGTGGGTAGAAATTGATTTTCGAGCCCGGCGACACTTCTGGGGATCCTTCTTTGACAACTCGACTACACAACAAAGTCGCCCTGATAACAGGCGGCACCAATGGTATTGGCAAAGCGGCTGTTTTTGGTATGACCCGGGAGGGTGCGAAGGTGGTCTTTACCGGCAATAACGCTGATGCCGGTCAAAACATTGCCAGTGAGACAGGCGCCACCTTTGTTCAACATGCTGTGCAGGACGTTGAGGGTTGGGAGACCGTAAAGGCCGCCATCCGAGACCATTACGGGCGACTCGATGTGACGTTTTCAAACGCCGGCACGAATGCTGGCGATAGTGACATCGAGACCGTCGAAGTCGATGCCTGGAAAAACCTTGTTGACGTCAATCTCACCGGCATGATGTTGGCCATCAAAGCGAGTATCGAACTGATGAAGGGCAACCCCGACCAGAGCGGCGGCTCCATCATTCTCAACAGTTCTATTAACGGCATGCTCGCATTGGCGGGGGATGTCACCTACTCAACGACAAAGGGCGCGCTGCGACTACTGGCTAAATCAACTGCGGTACATTTGGCGAAAACCAAAACCGGTATTCGCTGCAACTCTATTCATCCAGGGGTCATTGAAACACCATTGATTCAAGGCGCCATTGATGGCGCGCCTGACCCGGCCGCCGCTAGAGGCATGCTGGAGGGCATCGCGCCGATGGGCCGCCTGGGTAGCATGGAAGAAATCGTGTCGCTGGTAATCTACCTCGCCTCCGAGGAGGCTCGGTTTGTGACAGGCTCAGAGATTGTTATCGACGGCGGCTCTACTGCCGGGTTGCCGGGCGTCTAAAACACCCGATCTGCTTTACTCGCCGTGCAACACCTTAAAGACGCGGCGACTGAACTTCCACTCGCCGTCGACTCTGACGCATTCGTCGTCGTACTGACCACGGGGCCGCAGCTCCGTTCCATCCTGCATCACTGCCACTTCATCGGTGTAGCTACGCATGGTTGCTCGCTCACCATTGACGCTAATCACTCCCGGCATGGCCATCATGTTCACGAAGGGAAACATTTTCATGGCCTCAAGCCATGCGGCCACGATCGTTTCACGACCTTTAAGACCCTCCATGTCGAGATGCGGGAGCTCCCACACAGCATCTTCCGCCCAAGTGGACCCCCACACAGCCGCATCTCGCTGATTCACTCCCTCGCAATATCGCTCAAGCAACGCCCGGATGGCCTGTTGGTCCTCAAAATGCTGGTCACTCATCGTTAAATTCCCTTTGCTTCACTGTTGTCTTGGATCTCGCGGTCACTACTGATTGATCAGACCGCCGTCGACCACCAGTTGCGCCCCAGTCATGTAGGAGGACAGGTCTGAAGCTAAAAACAGTGCCGCATCTGCAATGCTCTGAGGGCGCCCCACATACCCCAAGGGTATCGCTGAATTGAGCTTGACGTCCTCGTCGGGGTTATCGACCTTGGACTGTCTCTGCATATTGGTATCGATCAAGCCTGGGTGAATAGTATTGCATCGAATACCTTCCGCCGCGGTCTCTCCTGCGATGGTTTTGGTGAAGCCCAGCACGCCGGCTTTAGCAGCAGAATAAGCACTGCAAGCAGGAACCCCGACAAGAGCTGCCACCGAGGACATATTGACGATAGAACCCTTCACACCGGTCTCACGCATGATCGCCACCGCTTTCTGGGTACCCAGAAACACACTCGTCATATTGACGAGCATCTGCCGGTTGTAATCAGCAAGCGTCAGCTCTGGCAGCGGCTTGAGAATGGCAATTCCGGCATTGTTAACCAGAACATCCAACCGGCCATGCTCGGAACCGATGCGCTCGATGGTGGCATCCCAAGCCGCCTCGTCGGTCACATCCTGCTCCCATGCCTGCGCCTGGCCGCCAGCCGCCACAATCTCTGCCGCTGTCTGCGCGACACCCTCTCCATCAACATCGGTGACGATCACAATCGCACCCTCACTGGCCAACTTGTGGGCTATTGCATGCCCCAAGCCAGGATTTGACGCGCCGCCCGTGACCAAGCAGACCTTTCCTTCGACCATACCCATGTATTACTCCCTACTGTGTTAATGCGCGAAAAGAGGGCCCTAAAAGGCTTCTATGCCCGCTTTTCTACTGACTTTTTGATTCTGCGAGATAAATTTGCTCGAGGTGATCGGTTACCGTCTCAATGACGCGACGCGCCCGCTGCTCTCGATGCGAGGAGCGATGCGCAACACCCATGCCCTGCATGACAAACTGCACCAGATCGTGGGCGGCCTGGAGCGACTTCACCTGCTTCCAGTGAGGGAAGACTGCCCGCACAGTTTTCAAGAACTCTCGCTCGAAGTCCCGCTCTACCTCACCTACTGATTCGGCGAGTTCTGGGTCCGTTCGCGCCGCGCCCAGCAATTCCTGATAAGCCACAAACGAAGGCAGGTTGACATACTTCCATGCAGTCTCGACAGATGTGCGAATCGCCCGTCGAGTCAGTTTCTCATCCGGAGAGTCAATATCACTCATCAGCTCGCGGTATTCGTTGAGCCGGCGCACATGCAAGTAACCGACCACCGCAGTCATCACAGCTGAGCGAGAGGGGAAATGATGCATCATGGCCCCCCGCGATACACTTGCCTCATCGGCAATCATCGCGGTGGTGGTGTTGGCATAGCCGTGCTCCACAAAGCAACGAACAGCAGCCTCCAATATCGCCTGACGAGTGAGTGCGCTTTTTTCTGCCTGCCAACCATCACCGCTTCGCGCGGTTTTAGTTCTCTGGGCCCGTCGCTTACGGTGAGCCACAGCAGACCCAGTGATGGTTTGCGCACTGTCTGTCTTCTTCAACGTCACGAGCTTCCCCTTGCCAACGCAGCCGCCAGCAAGGCGGTTACAAAACCCAGCAAACAATCCAGCTTGCTTTTTTTATTAGCGGTATCCTAGACTGAAATGAAACGGGCGACCACCCTTCTCCGGCCTGAGCTCGCCTGAGCAAACGGGCCGAAACGCCACGATAAAAAGGAACTGCAATGTCCGCAGACAAGCCTCTCCACGAGGGTCTATTTAGCTGGCCTTCTACCTCGCCAAGTCTGCTGGGTACCCGATGTATGGAATGTGGAGAGCACGCGTTCCCCAGTCAGGATTCCTGTCGCGCCTGCTCCGGACAAAACATGGTCCCGGCGGATCTTGGTAGCGAAGGCACCTTATGGACCTGGACGATCCAGTCTTTCATGCCCAAAACCCCTTATAACACTGACGAAACCCCGGAGACTTTTTCGCCCTATGGTGTGGGTTACGTCGAACTGGCCTGCGGCCTAAAAGTGGAGAGTCGGTTGAGGGAAAATACACCAGACAATCTCAAAATCGGCATGCCAATGAAGCTGGAAATTATTCCGATGCGCAAGGATGACGAGGGAGCTGATTTGGTGACCTTTCAATTTTGCTCGGCAGAGGAGCTCGCTTAATGGACGTAGCAATCGTAGGGCTGGGAATGCACCCATTCGGCCGCACTCCCACCATGTCTGGCCTCGAACAGGGAGCGGCAGCGACCAGAGCGGCACTGGCTGACGCGGGAACCAATTTCAAACGCATGGAGTTTGCCTTTGGCGGCAGCCAAGATAGCGGCAATGCCGATTCACTGGTCAATCTGCTAGGTCTTACCGGCCTGCAGTTCACCAATGTGGCGAACGGTTGCGCAACGGGAGGAAGCTCCTTAAATGCAGCGTACTCAGCTATCAAGAGCGGACAATATGACGTCGGTCTGGTCGTGGGTTTTGATAAACACGATCGTGGCGCCTTCAACCCAAAACCCGCGGACTGGGGATTGGATGATTGGTATGGCGAGACCGGCTTGATGCTGACTACACAATACTTTGGTATGAAGATCCAGCGTTATATGCATGACCACGGCATTTCCAAAGAGACCCTGATTAGGGTGGCGGAGAAAGCGTTTCGCAATGGCTCATTGACGCCAACAGCATGGCGTCAGACGGCATTATCCTGGGAAGAGATCGAAAACGCGCCAATGGTCAGTGAGCCGCTCAATAAATATATGTTCTGCTCGCCGGCTGAAGGTGGCTGTGCGCTGATAGTCTGCCGAGCCGATATCGCGCATGAATTTCATCCGCGACCTATCTATCTGAAGACAGCGGTTGTTCGCTCCCGCAACTACGGCAGTTTTGAGGTCTTTAGCCCCTCTCAACCTCCTGAAGTGGCGAACTCACCAACGGTTACTGCATCTCAGGCAGCCTTCGAATTGGCGGGAGTCGGACCTGAAGACATCGACGTCGCACAGTTGCAAGATACAGAAGTGGGGGCCGAGATCATGCACATGGCAGAAAACGGCTTCTGCGAGCACGGCGAGCAGGAAAAGTGGCTCGCAGAAGGCGTGACGGAGTTGACCGGCAGACTGCCAGTGAACACCGATGGCGGCTGTCTGGCCAATGGTGAGCCTGTTGGCGCATCGGGGCTCCGACAAGTACACGAAATCTGCGTGCAGCTCCGTGGCGATGCAGGCGCTCGTCAGGTGGCAGGCGAGCCCAAGGTTGGCTATACCCATGTTTATGGAGCACCCGGCATTAGTGGCGTCAACATACTGGCGCGGTGAACAAGCAACCGTCAGCGAAATAACGATTCAGTGTAAAGGGACAAACCATGGCAAATGCAGAACAGAAACAACAGGGGGACGGCGGCCGCTTCGTCGGCACCACATGGCAGGATTTGCTTGATCTCGAGACCGTCGATGTCCCCGAGTACCTGCGGATTCAGAACAACCCTGACATGGGCGACGAAGATCTGTCGGTCGATCGCTACATCAGCCAGGAGTTCTTCAATAAAGAAAAAGAAGAGATGTGGCCTCGTGTCTGGCAAATGGCTTGTCGCGAGGAGGAAATCCCTGAACCCGGCGACCACCACGTCTACTGGATCATCGACCGCAGCGTGATCGTCACCCGAACACCGTCAGGGGAGATCAAAGGCTACATTAATTCATGCCGACATCGCGGGCGATGCTTGCGCGACGAGTCAGGATCCGTCGATAAGTTCCGCTGCCCCTTCCACGGCGCCACTTGGGACTTGGAAGGACAGTTCCAGGGCATCCCCAATCAGTGGGACTTCGAGCATATCGAAGGCCGCGACATGAGCCTGCCACAGGTCAAGGTCGCGACATGGGGTGGCTTCGTATTCATCAATTTTGACCAGGATGCACCGCCCCTTGAGGACTATATGGAAGTCCTGCCCGATCACTTCAAGCGGTTCCCGCTGGAGGAGTATTTCACGGGCGTGCATGTACAACGCGTGATGAATTGCAACTGGAAAGTGGGGGCCGAGGCCTTCATGGAGTCCTGGCACACCGTGGAAACCCACAAGCAGATCCTGACCTTCACCGGCGATGCCAATTCGCAGTACGACTGCTGGGGAGATAACGTCAGTCGGTCGGTGACGCCGATGGGCGTGGCCAGCCCACACCTGAGCGATGTGTCGGAGGAAACCATCACCCGCGACATCCTCAAACTGTCGGGCCGCATGGCGACGGACAGTGACGAAGGTGTCGAAATGCAAGACGGGCAAAGTGCGCGTGAGTACGTGGCAGAGATGAATCAGGAGATGTTTGAAGAAGCGGCCGGGGAGCAATTCGACAACCCCACTATGGCCGAACTCCAAGACGCGATCCTATACAGCCTGTTCCCGAACCTCCAAGTGTGGATCGGCTACGGCGGCAACATCGTGTATCGCTTCTTACCCAATGGTAACGACCCCGACAGCTGTATCTTCGATG
>JBELDB010000065.1:0-3149 GCA_042094525.1 Congregibacter sp.
GCGACCTGTAATGCGCAGGTGAGCACCTGGTTTTCCTGATGATCAACCTGCTGTTTTGGCGTCAAGCTCGACAGGTCGTGATGCAAAGAGCAGTCGTCGCCGGCCATCGCATACAGTGTCGACGCGGACTGCTCAGGTATGAAACTTCCCACTTTCATGTCTGATCCTTGAGTTAGAAATGAGTCTCGCCACGCCTCTATTTAAACATTTGTCTAACTTACTTGCGTTAATTTGGTACTGAGCCACCAACTTTTCTGCAAACCCAGCCCCGAGGTCTAAATCTCTGGGAAAAGCTCTCCAACTTGCCCTACCGTCGGATCATCGAGCGCAACTGGCGTAATCAGCCCACTGTCGTCATAACGTGGATTACCGACTCGCTTCGAAACGGGGTGATAGGAGACCTCTAGCGCAGCCGATTCATCAAACGATCCAGAGGCATTGAGCCACAATGGCAGATCCCGCACGTCCAGCAGCAAGGGCTGCCTGTGATGAATCCCCCTCAGTGGCTCGGTCGCAGTCTGGGTGACCACCACGCAACCGATGCCAGCCTGATACACCCCGGCCATATAAAATAAACGTCCCCCTCGGTGGTGGTACCAAGGCTGCTTTCCCGCCCCGACACGCTGCCACTCATACCAACCATCTGCGAGCAAAGCGCAACGTGCGAGATCGCGGAAAAGGGGTTTGGCCCCCAACGTCTCAAACCGAGCATTGGTGACAAAACGGCTTGCGCCAGATCCGCCCAGAGGAATGCCCCAATGGGCTGATGCATGATCTCCGCTATCCGTTTGAATCACCACCTGTGACTGCGGGGCGATATTGAACCGGTCCACGCTCTGCAGCCCCAGATTCGCGACATCGGGTTTATTGGATACTGAGAGCGTGTAGCGGCCGCACATGCTCAGACAGTGAGCCCAGCAGCCTTAAGGGCCATCGCATTTAAGATGCGCGCATCTCCAGCCGCTGACCGTAGCTGCTTGTTGAGCGCGGCGAACCCGCCCCCAGCGATCGTATCCATCTGGAGCCCTGCCGCGTGGTTTTCCGCCAATCGCGGGGTCAATTCCTGTGCAAAGCGTGCCTCAAATTCAGATAGCAGAGGCAAAACTTGCGCTTCCGAGAAACCCGGCCTCAAACACCCCAGAAACTCCGCTAACTGATCAGCAACACGAAAGCAGGTGTTCATACCCATGCTACGCGCCGGGTGCATGGCGTGACGCGCATCGCCGATGAGCACTAAAGCCCCCTCCCCCTGATACGGCTCGCTTTGCTGGGAGACCGGCGGGTAAATAGCACCGAAAACCAGTGACTCAAATGACACCTCTGGGCACCACTCGGCAAGCCGACGGTGCAGAGATTCCTCCGACCCGGTCTTCCAGGAACCGATATCCTCGGGCGACACAGGGAAGCCGACCTTAGTTCCACCACCCGTTCGCGGAATCAGCGATACCATGCGCTGCTGCGCGAGGTAAACATCCAGCGTTCTCGGCTCGGTGATGCCCCGCTGGCGGCCATACAATACGGCGATCGGATACTGATAGCGATGTCGGTCAAGACCGATATTCAGACGACTGCGAACTGTCGATGCGGTCCCGTCCGCAGCCACCAGCATGGTGCACGTGGCCGCACGGGATTGATCATCTACTCGCCACTCGATGCGCCAACCCCCCGTTGATCGCCCTAACGACCAATCGGACACCCCCGTTATATTCACCGCCCCCGCCTGTTGAGCGCTGCTGAGCAAGATGTCGGCAATTTTTTCGTGGTTAAGAAACAGGAAGGCCCCCGCACAGTCATCGCGCTGGGGCACAGGCACAGTGACAATATGAGCGCCCTCCGCGTCAAACCATCGTGTTCCCGTGCGCCGCTCTGCGCCCGCCTCCAATAAGCGATCCAGCACACCCCAGCGGGACAGCACTGGCTGCATTGCCGGTTGGATATGGTCACCTCTGGCGGTATCCAGCGGCCCGGAACGACGATCCAACAGGAGCACAGTCAAGCCACTGGCCTTCAGCGCTGCGGCCAGAGCGCCACCGGCAATTCCCGAACCGATGATGGCAATGTCAAAATTATCCGAGGTCACTCTTCCGTCCGATCAGCTGGAATAACAAGCTTCCAGCGACACCATACTGGCACGGGGCGCCCAATCAAACCAAGGCGGGCATGAGCCGTATCCTAGGCAAGCACTTCTTTGATGCCATTCCCTGCTGCTAATGGGTGGTGTAATGTCAGACAGAGTGACTTGCGGCTGACACCCTATGACCGGGGCCAGATCTCAACATCAGCGATGGACCGTGCTAGGCGGACTCTTTCTGATTTACATGGCCTCTAATGGCATCATCCTGCATACGCTGCCGCTACTGTATCCGGAGCTGATGGACAGCTTTGGCTGGCAGGCAAGCGAAGTCACCTTGCCGGCAACCGTATTCTTTGTGATCGGGGCCGTGACATCGCCGCCTGCGGGCTGGCTCCTTGACCGCTATTCATCTCGCGCCATTATTGCTATTGGCAGCACGCTCCTGACGCTGGGCCTCCTGGCCTACTCTGCTACCAACAGCCTATGGCAACTTGTCGCGGTTTACGCGTTACTGGGGCTAGCACTATCCCTTTGCGGCCTAGTCTCCAACATGGTGATGCTGACAGGCTGGTTTGCCTCAGGACGAGGTCGCGCCACGGGCATACTGCTAATGGCATCGAGTCTCGGCGGCGCTCTGTTCCCCCTCGCGGTCGGCTCCGGTATCGAGCAACTCGGTTGGCGGCAGACCGTTCTGCTAACGGGCATTGGCGTCGGCTTGCTGATGCTGGGTAGTGTCTGGTTATTGTTGCGTGACGGAAGGCAGGTAGCGCAACCTCCGCCAACCTCGAGCCTCACAACGCATCAACAAGAGCGTGTTATTCCGCTGCTCTTGACCCGTCGCTTTGCTGCGATTGTCTTCGCCACCGGTAGCCTGTGGTTCATTATCATCGCGCTGACCCAGCATCAGTCCATCCACCTGGCTACAGACGTCGGCCTTGCGCGATCCACCTTGCCGTCTGTGTTCAGTCTATTTTTTGGCAGCTCGGTGGTGGGTAAACTCTGCTTCGGCTTGCTGTCTGACCGCTTCGATCTTCATCGGGTGATGGCGGTTGCGATATTGATGCTGGCGGTCGCA
>JBELDB010000065.1:3249-8823 GCA_042094525.1 Congregibacter sp.
TTTTCGACCGATTCAGAACGGCCACCAGAAACAGCCAGCGTGCCGCCCTGAACATCAAGACTCACTAATAGACAGCACGCAGCGCTCATCCGACAACAGATCGGCAACCGCATGATGGTCCGTAAAGGTCGACTTATAATCGCTCATAAATGCCACCCCTTCCTCCCGAATCCGGCGGCGCTGCAGTGCGCTGCAAAAGCGTCGGACATCCTCCTCGCTCTCGAGGATTAAAGGCGGGACTTCTGCCGTAGACCCGTCCGCATCTTTTGCCACCATCGTGAAGTAACATGTATTGGTGTGCTTACTGGCTCCCTCCTGTAAATTTTCAGCAACCACCCTGATCCCCACAACAAGGGATTTCTTACCAACGTAATTCACCGAACCCATCAGCGACACTACCTCGCCCACCTCTACTGGTCGGAGAAACTGCACGTTATCTACCGACACCGTTACACAGTAGTTACCGGCGTGCTTACTGGCGCATACGTAGGCCAGTTTATCCATCAGCGACATCAACGTGCCCCCGTGCACCTTACCGCCAAAGTTGGTGTAACTCGGAACCATCAACTCAGTGATTACGCTTCGCGAATACGCAACGGGATGCCCTTTCATAACAAAACTCCTCAAGCCTGCACGCTATACGCGCCAAAACACGCCGGGGATTAGCTGTCGGGCCCCTTGCCTAGGTCGATCTGCGAGCACCCTCCTCCGTCAGGCTAGCAGGAGCTGGCTCCTAAGAATCCGACATAGTCCGGCAACCATTTACCGACATACCCTAGGGGGGTATACTGAGCGCCACACACAATACCCCCCGGGGGTATCAGCCCAATGGATCAGGAAATCGATCAATGAGAGATGAAACGCAGCGCAAAGCGGATGCCCGGCTGGCGCGCATAGAGGGCCAAATCAGGGCGGTACGCAAAATGGTGTCCGATGATCGCTACTGCGTCGATGTCGTGCGACAGGTTCAAGCCGCGGGCTCAGCGTTGGCCAGCCTGGAAACGCTGATTATCGATGACCATGTTGATACTTGCGTGCAACATGCGCTCGAGGCCGGCGAAACAAGTGAACGCAGGGAAAAGGTAACTGAGCTGGTCTCCATCCTCACAGGAAAGAAAAAGTGAAACCAGTGCGAACGGGACTACTAATAATCCTAAGCTTGATAGCATCGGCGGCGATCGGTCGTCCGGTCTCTTACACCGGCGGCTGGACCGTGATCGGAGAATCCGACCGGCAATCGAGCTCTGCGCTCGTGCACTACACGCCATCCCCGAACATGTCATTGGGCCTCAAGACTGAGGTCAATCGCGACTCAGATTTTGCAATCTATAGCGTTCATCCCACGCTGTTGGCGAAGAGATGGTTCGGAGCGAACTATCAGGGCAATCTTTACCTCCACGGAGGCGTCGGGATGGCGTCCGGCATCAACAACAACTCGGGATCGGATCAGATGGCGATCTACGGGGGCGTCATGGCTGACTGGGAGACACGCTCCCTTTTTGTCGGATATCGGAACCGCTATCTGGAAGCCGGTGACTATGCCAGCCAATTCATGCAGGCATTCCGCGCCGGTTTTGCGCCGTATGAAGGTGATAGCGGTGATCTTCATACCTGGCTGATGCTGGAGATAGACCATCGCCCCTCCGATCCAGACTCAGTGACAGCTACCCCTTTAATACGCTTTTTCAAGGGGCCACTGCTTGTGGAGGCCGGCTACAACCTCACTGCTAACCAACCGCTGTTTAACTTTACTTTCCGCTTTTAAAAAGGAGCGTGATAATGACTCTTCCTATGAAAACCATCGCAATAACCACTGCGTTATGCCTCGGCGTTGCCGCCAATGCCCAGGAGCACCACGACCACGACACTCATGCAGCGCAGGACATGCATGAACATCATGATCACTCTCACCAAGAGACTGACTCAGGTCATACCGCCCACGACGGCCATGACGCCACTAGCGGACCCGCTCTAACCCGTACCGAAGATATTGAATCAGCGCTAGCCCAAGGCGGGGAACCCATCGTGGCAGATGTATTGGGGGTCGTATGTGATTTTTGTGCGCTGGCCATGAATAAAATCTTCGGTAAGAGAGAGGAGGTCGCTGCGATCTATGTCGACCTAGACACCAAAGCACTCAGCTTGGTGCTGGTGCCGGGCGCCTCTCTCAGTGACCAGACCATCGCCGAGCTTGCCATTCAAGCGGGTTACCGAATCGCTGATGTTCGCCGCGGTGGTGAGGCACTAGGCATAGCATCGTGAGGGGTGATTGGCGGGATAGCATTGCGCCCTCTCTGGCGCTTTTCGGCAGCGCTTCGACCCTACTGTGCTGTGCGCTGCCCGCTCTGCTGATCTCGATCGGCGCGGGTGCGGTAATGGCGGGGCTCACCGCTGCGATACCCGGAATCATGTGGCTGTCAGCACACAAAAATATCCTGTTCGCCCTATCGGGCGGACTGATGGCAGCCAGCACCCTGCTCTGGTGGCAACAACGTCATGCACCTTGCCCCGTTGAGCCAATCAAGGCCGCCGCCTGTGCACGACTGCGCCGAGTCAATGTATGGTTGCTATCTCTCGCTTGGGTGGCATACCTCACAGGCCTATTCTTCGCCTACGTCTGGGTGCGGATATTCTACTGACGAGGTCGACGGGCGCGAGTGTGAAGGAACAACCATAGCCCCAACACCGCGGTTGCAAGAGCGAGCAGGGAAAAAACTCTAAGCAGCCAAGTACCAATCGTATCTCGATCCTCGTAGCTCATGATGTGCAGCGACCATAGGAAATCCCACCAGCGCCATGCATCATGCCGCACCACCCTCACCTCGCCAGACATGGCGTCGACATAGGCAACTCGATCAGGATCGTCCGCTCTCCATAGTCGCCATAGCGGCAAGGGCGCGCCACGATACTCGCTGCCGGGAAGATCGGCATCGATCCACTCGAATTGATCAGGTTTTATGACCGTTCTCTCGTTGCCAAGCGTCAACGCTTGCTCCCCGCTCAGCGCAGTGATGGGCACGCCCCGCTCGTCCAGCCACTCAACTCCTTCAACCGTATGCACACCCAGAATGAGCTCGCCCGCCCGGCGCTCGCGGATCACCACCTTGTTCGCCGATATCAGATTAGCCTCTAAACGGGATAGATCCAGCTGAGAGGCCGGAAGACTGCGCTTGAACTGGTGGCCGCGCACATATTCGATATCAATGAACGCGAAATACAGGCCACTCAGGGTCCAGAGCAACAGCTGACATGACGTTACAAGCGCCACGGCACGATGCCATCTCCTAAGCCGGCGCTGCTTTCGCAGCGGATTGTGGTTGATCGCCTCAGACATCGCTCATCTCAACAGGATGCGTTTGGTAATGGATAACAAATGCGCATAGGCAGCCCTAACTCATCAAACGCTTGCTCACCTTGAGGCAGGCAGCCTCGCCCTGACGCATCAAAACGCGCCACCACACCGCAAACCAGCGCGTCCATCATATCGTCTCTTGCACACTTCGCGCGGGGCACAGACGTCATCAAGTTGCGTAGCAATCGGTCAACGGTCTGAACCGGAATATGGCGGGCCATTGCTCGTCGTCGCTCGCGATAACCGGCGTCTGTTTTCTTGTTTTCTTCCATCGGCACGCCGTTATTCAGACCGCTGAAGCACAGCTCAGGATGTGTTTCCAGCCAGTCCAAACCGTGATGACGGGATGACCTCAACAACGCTTCGGCCTCCCGAATCTTGGGCAGCAGATAAAATGCCTGTTTGCTCACGCCTTTACCGCAGCGGGCTTTACTCGCGCGATTGATCTCCTCATACGACCGCGATGCCAGTGCCAACCGCGGTGGCACGGGGAACACACTGCTACTGCGCTTACCGAGCAACTGCCTCGCAGCCTGATCACAGGCCCTAAAGCCGTCTCCGGAAAGCCCTATGGGGATATCGATACAGACAGTGGCGTGTGGCTTGAGCAGCGGAACGATCGATTCTAAGTCCGGTTGGCATTGCAGCGTCCAGCGCTCACCGTCCCAGCCTGCGCAGACCCAACCACCTCGGCAACCATCGATACCTGCGGCGATGAAAGACCTAGCGGTTTCTGATGACATTCAAAGCAGACAATGTAGCTGAGACTGGGAATTTCATCACTGACCGGGCGAAGATCGCGGAGTCGCCCCTGGAGAAATCAGGGCCGAAATCGCGTGACCTTGACGGGTAGCTCGGTAAAACCTCTGATGAAGAGATTACAAGTTCGTTTTGGATCACCGACGACCTCAATCGTCTCAAAGCGCTGCAATGCCTCCTCCCACAGGATTCGCAATTGCATTTCGGCCAGACGATTACCCATGCAGCGGTGGATACCGGCACCAAAGGAAAGATGATTTCGCACACTGGGCCGGTCAATCCAAAAGTCTTTCGGCCGCTCAATCACTGCATCATCGTAGTTGCCAGACACAAACCAGAGCACTACTTTCTCGCCTTTGGCAATTTTCTGGCCATTGAGCTCCACGTCACGGGTAGTGGTTCTGCGCATATGCGGCAGTGGCGTCTGATAACGAATAATTTCTGAGACCATGGACGGTATGAGATCTGGGTTCTGCCGCACCTTAGCCATTTCATCCGGGAACTGATTCAGGAATACGACTCCTCCCGACATCGAGTTCCGCGTCGTGTCGTTACCACCCACTATCAGCAACATGATGTTGCCCATGTAGGTCAGCGGATCATCCACCATATTTTCGGTGTTGGGATCAGCCTGCAGCATGCGTATCAGGTCGAAGGCCTCTTTACCGTCACCTTTACGTTCGTGCCACAGCTCAGTGAAACGCTGCAAACACACTGTCATGTGCTCAATAATGACCTCACGGGTCGACCCTTCACCGGCAGTGATTCTCACGTCAGAGGTAAACATGTCTGACCATTCCGTGAGGCTGTTTCGCTCCTCCCACGGGTAATCAAACAAGGTCGCCAGCATTTTTGTAGTGAGGTCGCGGCTGACGAGCCTGACCCAGTCGAAGGGCTCATTCTCCGGGAGCGAATCCAACACTTCGATGGTGCGCTCGCGGATTAACGCCTCAAACTCCTGAAGATTGCGGGGCGCCACCACGTGATGCACTGCCCGGCGCTGATCATCATGCTCAGGCGGGTCCATCGCAATGAACATCTTCAAAATCATATCGGGCTCGGGATCGATGATCGCGATCGACGGCTCCGAGGAGAAGGTCTCAGTATCGCGCTCGATCGCGACGATGTCCTCGTAACGGGTAACCGACCAGAAAGGGCCAGCGGGACTCTCAGATTGGTAGTGGACCGGGCATTCCTCTCGGAGCCGAGCAAAAAGCTCATGCCAATAGTCATACTGGAACATGCGCGGATCAGACACATCCAGTTCCTCGATCGGCATGCTGCGATAATCCGGCACTGAAGCACCCATTGGCATGTTCATATAATAAACCTTTTCATGGACTTACTGACAAATACTCGACCAATTTGCACTACATCTGAAACTCAGGCAGGCGCACCGTGATGTCCGCCATACCCTCTGACACCACGATCTGGCAGGCCAAACGAGAGTTATCTGCCCGATC
>JBELDB010000066.1:0-8581 GCA_042094525.1 Congregibacter sp.
GGTGGGACCGATTAGCGCTGCTCGTTTTGATCATCACGGCTTTTCGCCCAGGCCTTGAATCGACTGGCGCTGCGGATGAACCAGACTATGGCAACCACCATCACAACGCTGAACAGCGCAAAAAAGAGTTCGTTGGATAATTGCATGGTTGATCTCCACAGCCCGCTTACCGGTCCAGCAAGCATGCTACCAGAGTCGGGTTAAAGCGAGTTCATCAAGTCGGGGCTCGCCTGTCAGCAGTCCTCCTAGTGCGGGGGCTAATGCTCACAACGAACGACAATAACTATTTTAAAACATAGCGCTATAGCGATTATTGAGTGCTCAGTGTAATCAACTTGAAGGTCGACATCTGCGAGACCCATCTGGTCGTGTCAAAACCAATTCTGCTAATGGCGCGTAAAGAGTAGTGTCCGTAAACAATGGAATTGCTCATGTCAGAAACAATGTCTTGGGAGGCAGCGGCGGCGCCCTCCAACTGCAGTCGCAGTGAATTTCAGGCCCAGCGAGCCAAATTGGAGACACTGCTGCGCGAGGCGAGTCGCGCTGCGATCCAGGGTGACATCGAGACGGCAGGTGAGCGCCGGCGTGTTGAAATGACCCTTGAGAGCGAAGTGGAGCAGCGGTTACAGCGGCTGATCTTGAGAGCAAAGGGCATGGTGTCTGAGGAAATGCTCGTGAGGCATCAGCGGGAAATCCCCGTCGATGAGATACCCGATTATGCGGTCACCCATCTGTTGGTTGAGTTGGGTGAAGAGGAGCTGCAGCGGCACGCTTCAGTCGCGCCATAGCTAATAGATTCAAGCCTTTTTTGGTGATCCCTCCCTGGTTATCGGACTCAAGCCGCTGTTGAGGCAGCTGAATTTTTATAGCTCATAAGCCTGGCTCTGCTGCGGGCGGGTCCTGCGTAGTCAAAGGTTGACCCCGCACTCGCAGCCCTTCACTCTGATCCCTGCAAAAGCTGCAGCGGATTTCTGCAAATGTATTTCACTCTCGCCTGTTTCGCGGTGCTGGTGTTCAGCTACAGTCTGATTTCTGATCAAGTCGAGCGTCTGTCATTGTCTGGCCCCATCATCTTTGTTGTTGTCGGGGTGCTGGTAGGGCCACTGGGCCTGCATTGGTTTAACCCCAGCCCAGATTCGATCAATGGAAAAACCCTGATTGACCTCACTTTGGCGCTGTTTCTTTTTGCCGATGCGGCCAGCGCTGACCTGGGCATTTTGAGAAGGAACTGGCGGATACCAGGCAGGATGCTGCTGATTGGTTTGCCTATTTGCATTGTTCTGGGCACGGTTTTGGCGGTGTGGCTGTTTCCATCGCTTTCTGTTTATGAGGCCGCTATTTTGGGCGTCATGCTGGCGGCTACCGATGCGGCGCTGGGTAAGGCAGTGGTCACCAATCAGAGTGTCCCTGCACATCTACGAGAGGGCTTGAGTGCAGAAAGTGGCCTAAACGATGGGTTGTGTGTTCCCTTCTTGTTGCTATTCATTGCCCTCGAGCAGGGCTCAGCGGTGCGTGGCGAGGGCGTCGCGCTGGAACTGCTGGCGGAAGAGATTGGCATCGGATTGTTAGTTGGCGCTCTCCTTGCGGCTGTTGCTGCGAGGGCTATTCGGATTGCCAAGGCCGCGGGATGGCCGGGTCATATGTGGCAGCGCATGAGTGTTCCAGCTCTCGCGATCCTGGTGTTTGCTGTGGCGCAGGCGCTGCATGGGAGTGGGTACATCGCGGCGTTTGTGGGTGGTCTTTGCTTCCGTGGGGCGATGAAAGAAGACGTTCACGCGATGCTGGTGCCCGCGGAGGGTGTTGGAGAGGTCCTGGCCATGCTGGCATGGGTATTGTTCGGCATGATGTTGGTGCCTGCTGCACTGCCTTTCATTGGTTTGCCAGAGCTGGTTTATGCGATCTTGAGTCTCACCGCGGTCAGAATGGTGCCCATTGTTTTGTCGCTCTCTCGCAGCGGCGAACCGTTCGTCAGCCGTTCGTTTCTCGCCTGGTTCGGGCCGCGTGGCCTTGCCAGTCTCGCCTTCGCCACGATCGTCTGGTCTGAAGAGATTCCCGAGGCGGGGACATTGATCGCAGTGACGATTCTGACGGTAGGTATCAGCCTGATTGTGCACGGTGTGACGGCACAGCCGTTTGCACGTGCGTTGGCGGCGCGATACGCGCCGTAGTGTGACGCGAACAGGTCGTCGCCTGTAAATTGTGAGCTCCTTGGGCGCGCGCGGACGTTCGTTGATACCATAGACGCCGTGTCAGCCAACTGGTCTGATACTGAGCCCAAACAGCGGAGGCGTTGTGCAGCAATTCATTGGCGAATACATCGACGAGCATCAGAGCGTGCTGTCGCAGCTCGCTGCGTGTGCATCTGATATTGAGCATGTGGCCCAGCATTGCGTTGCCGCGATAGCCCGCGGGAATAAGTTGCTGCTGTGTGGAAACGGAGGGTCTGCAGCAGATGCGCAGCACATGGCGGCGGAACTCGTTGGACGGTTCGTTTCCGACAGGCCGGCGCTGGCTGCGGTGGCGCTAACGACAGACACCTCTGCTTTAACGGCGATCGCCAACGATTACGGCTATGACGCAGTGTTCAGTCGGCAGGTCGCCGGTCTTGCTAAAGCGGGTGATGTATTACTGGCCATTTCCACTTCTGGTAACAGTGCCAGTGTGCTGGCTGCCTGCGAAGAGGCCCGGTCTCTGAATTGCGAGGTATTTGGCTTGACCGGACGCGATGGCGGGGCCCTCAAGGCAGTGTCCGATGGGGTGGTTATCGCGCCCTCGGACCAAACCGCGCATATTCAGGAGTGCCACATCGTGATCGTGCACCTACTCTGCGCGCTGATTGAGCAGGGATTGGATCTCGTTTGAGGCTGTCACTGCCGCTCATGTTAGCGCTTGCTCTATGACAGTTGCCGCTTTTTTGGATCGTGATGGCGTGATCAATTTTGATCACGGCTACGTTAGCTGTTGGGATCAGTTTGAGTTTATACCGGGGGTTCCTGAGGCACTTCATGGTCTTGCTCAGGCGGGCTATCAATTGGTCATTGTGTCTAATCAGTCTGGTATTGGGCGAGGTTTTTATACCGAGGCGGACCTGCGCAAACTCAACAGACAAATCAACGATTACCTAAAGACTGCCTTCGATATCCAGATGGCCGGCTTTTACCACTGTCCCCACCATCCAACAGAGGCGCAGGGTGAGTTTCTCGTGCAGTGTGAATGCCGAAAGCCTGCGCCAGGAATGATTCTTCAAGCTTCTCTGGACTTGGGTATCGATGTGAGCGCCTCACTGCTAGTGGGCGACAAGGACTCCGATATTCAAGCGGGCAGGAGGGCTGGTGTGGGTCGGCTTTTTAGGGTGTCACCATCAAGTGCATGTGATGCCGGAGATTCGGATTGTGAATCGATATCGGCGCTCCCAGATGTGCTGACCCGCCTTTAATACTTTTCTCGATCAGTGCGCCCTGATGATAAAGCGCCACTGACTAGTAGCTATACCCAAATGCCTCGATATCCGACGCAAAGTGCGTGGCCACTAGCTCGCGGGTGTGCGCATCGTAGTAATCCCGATAAGCGCTGCGATCCTCCGCGCGACGCTGATGGGGCAGCGATTGCCGAGGAATGCCAATGCGGTCGCAGCAGGTATCGAAGTCGTTTTGCAAAGACTCGTAACGACCAACAAAGTCGACGATCCGTTTTCCTGTCAGGTCAACGAGGTAGTGCGACTGTGGCGTAATTGAGGTGTCGATGTGGTACTGCCAGGGTCGGTCGGGATCCAGTTTCCTTTGAAGGAAGGCAGCAAAAGACTCGTCACTTTCCAGTAAGTGGGGTCGCTCACGCTTAATGTGATGATAGGAGCTGACCTGCAGGTCCCAAGGGTTTCGAACAAAGGCGAACTTGAATAGGCCCTCAAACACCTCCTGCGGCAGCATTTCCTGGGCCGTGATCGCTTTGCAGTGACGAGGCAGCTTGATGCCAAGACGGTGGCCGGTGATGCCGCTCATCTTGCTCGCGATCCACTGGGGAAGGTAGTAAGGGTCGCGCCAGCGATATCGTTGCAGCGCGTTGCGCACGCTGGTGCCGCCTGTTTTGGCAATGTGTACAAACAAAAATTGGTAACGTCGGGACAGGAGCATGGAGTTGTTGTCTTCCCTAGCGTAGGTTGCCTTTGGATCAGTATTTGCGCCTGCTTCGCTGTAGCTTGCGGGGCACGAGGTCCGAGGACGCGAGGCTAAACTAGCATATTGGCGCAGATTACGAGTGGTTCAGGCCCGGCCAGTTTTTTTTGGCGCTATTCTCTTTTTCACGTGGCATGTCGACGTCTTCCTTTCCCGCAGAGACGCTGGGCTGGCGGGCGGTAATGTTCGCATGAGGTGGCCATTTTTGAGGATCGGTGATGCCCGCGTCAGCCGCCGGTGGGCTGTCCGTAGTATTCACATCTGATCTGGTTAAGGTGCCACTGAATCAATACACTCGGAGCGTTATGGAAACGGGTGCCGGCCGTCACTACTGAGGGCCAGTTCTATGAATGCAGCGACTCTCTGATCTTTCACCATCCGTTATTTGGGTGGCTTTATTTTTTACGCTGTCGCTGTCCTCGGCGACCAGGCAATTCATCTGGCTGATGGCCTTAGTGGGGCTGATTGTTTTTGCGCGGGGTCCCCGCGAGTTTCTAGCCACGGATGGTGTGCGTAAGTTTTGGGTTGTGCTGGCCTGTTTCTTGATCCCGGCAACGTTTTCGCTGCTCGACGCCATTAATTTCGAGCGTTCGCTGTCGGGTGCGGTGCGACTTTTTTCCTATGGCTTTGCTGTATGGGTGTTGCTGCAGATAAAGCTGGATCGCTCGGAGAGCGCGCGCCTGATGTCCTTGATTGGGGCAGTCATGATGCTCTGGGTCGTCGATGGTCTGGTGCAATTGCTCACGGGCTATAGCGTATTCGGAAACCCGCTCATCGAGCTTGATTCGGGGCATACATTGGTGACGGGTAGTTTGCGGATGGGGTACGGCTCGACGCTTGCCATTTTGTCTCCGTTTTACCTTGAGGCCTTGAGGCGGACCAGCTCAAATCCCCTTAACAGCCTGCTGGCACTGCCGCTATTCGCGGCAATTGTGATGAGTGGCAATGAAGCGTCGATGATCCATGCGTTGGCGGCTCTGGCGGGTTATGCCTTTATCTTGCGTCGTTTGGAGAGTGACGCGCAGGTGACGTCTTGGCTGATCTCGCTGGTCTTTACGTTCGCTCTCGCGGCCTTACTGGGTTTGATTCTGAGCGACACCTTTAGCGCGTCAGTAGCGGGGCAGGCTGCATCTGATGCCTATAGGGCTTTCGATTATCTGCCGGTGTTTTGGGAGTCGGCGTGGCAAGGGTTCACAGACCATTGGATCAATGGCGTGGGCATCCGGGGTTGGGGGTCGATGGCAGTGTCCATGGAGAGCATCAACGTGTTGCCTATCTCCGAGCGTTGGCATCCCCACCTCTACGTACTAGAGGTGGCAGTCGATACCGGTATCCCAGGTCTGCTGGGGTATGCATTGTTCTTTGTCTTTTTGGGACGTCGACTATTCGATACACGGCCGGAGGTGGCGCTGAGTTCACTGGTGGTGATTTTGGCGCTGTTCCCTCTGAATAGCTCAGTCTCTTTCTACTCCTATTTCAACGGCAATATGCTGTTTCTGACCTTGGCGTTACTGATTGCGCTTGATCGAGACCTAAAGCCGCCGTTGCAGCTGGGTAGCGTCAATGAAACGCAATCTGACTGACCAAGCCTCCGCCAGCGCGCCGCCGAAGCGGGTATTGATCATTCGCTTGAGCGCCATCGGAGACGTTGTTTTCGCGTCGCCGCTGGTGGGATCTATCAAGCGCACGTATCCGGAGACCCAGGTCTATTGGTTGGCGGAATCAACTGTCGCGCCGCTCCTGATTCATGACCCCGATTTGAGCGAGGTATTGGTTTGGCGTCGAGAGGATTGGCGTGGGTTGTTTCGATCTGGACGGTGGTGGCAGCTGATCCGCGCTATCAGAGTATTTCGTCGGTCTTTGCGCGCATATCAGTTTGACCTGGTGCTGGACACTCAGGGTTTACTCAAGAGCGCGTTTTTGGCTTGGCTCACAGGTGCGCCCCGCAGAGTGGGTTTCAGATCAAAAGAGCCCACAGGATTGTTTCTGACAACTAGAGTAGAGAAAGATCTCGCGCCGACAATTAGCTCCGAGTATCGAGGTTTGGCGTCGGACCTGGGTTTTGATCAAACGGTGTTTGCGGCGAGGGTTTCGCTGTCGCAAAAAGAGCAGGAGGCGGCTGATCAGTTCCGCGATGGGCGGCCCTACGTTGTGTTCTGTCCCTTTACGACGCGACCGCAGAAGCATTGGCCGGAGGGCCACTGGAGTGATCTGGCGAAGTCAGTGTCTGACATGGGTTGGCGTACGGTGGTCCTTGGTGCTCCGGCTGATACGACGGCAGCGGCGCGCATGTTCGGGGGGTTGAGCACCGAAAGCAGGGTGGGCGCGTGCGGCCTGTTGGAGAGCGCTGCACTGGTGAGCCGAGCGAGTTTGGTGATCGGGGTCGATACGGGGTTAACGCATATGGGTTGGGCGTTTGCGGTGCCAACCATCGCGCTCTTCGGGTCGACGTGTCCATACCGAGACGTGGGAGCCTCGCCCGGCGAGATTCTTTATGCAGAGATGCCATGCTCTCCTTGCAGACGACGTCCTACCTGCGGCGGCTCTTTTGACTGCATGAGTGCGCTGACCCCGCGGGCGGTAATGGAGGCGGCTCAGCGCCATTTATCAACAGAATCGGGGTTGGCCCCCGTGATAGCATTTTCGGCTGATCGCGAAGAGGCAGTTTGATGTCTGCACTACCTGACCTGAGCAAGGGAAGCATCACCGTAATCGGTGATGTCATGCTGGATCGTTTTTGGAGCGGTCTGAGCCGGCGTGTGAGCCCCGAGGCGCCTGTGCCAGTGGTCAATATTAATGCTCAGGAAGACCGGGCGGGGGGCGCTGGCAATGTCGCTGTCAACTTAGCGGGGCTGGGGGTGTCGGTCTCATTGGTTGGCTTATGCGGAGATGATGACCACGCCCGGGCGCTGCGAGCGTGTGTGGAGGCTGCGGGTGTTCGTTGGAATGTGATGCCCTGTGCGGCGGAGACGATCGTCAAGCTTCGAGTCCTCAGCCGTAACCAGCAGCTCTTGCGTATGGATTTTGAGGAGACTTTGGCTGACTACGCCAACGATCTGTTTGTGGGATATGCACAGCAGCACCTAGCCGACGCGGACTTGGTGGTCTTCAGTGACTACGCCAAGGGCTCTCTCACGCTAATACAGCCATTACTGAGCCATTGCCGAGAGCTTGGGAAGCCCACGTTGGTTGATCCTAAGGGGTCGGACTTTGAGCGCTATCGGGGTGCCACTTTGATCACGCCTAATCTGGCGGAGCTTGAGGTGGTGGTGGGCAGCTGCGCGTCTGAGCCGGTGTTGATCGAAAAAGCCAACGCGCTCAGAGCGGCTCTGGATATTGACGCCATTCTGGTCACCCGCAGCGAGGCGGGTATGACCCTGATCCAAGGCGAGGAGCCTGCCCGGCATTTCAGCGCCAGTGCCCGCGAAGTATTCGATGTGACAGGTGCCGGCGACACGGTGATCGCAGTCATGGCGGGATGTCTCAGTGCGGGGCTGTCTATGGGCGAGGCCACTCACTTTGCGAACCACGCTGCGGGCGTCGTGGTGGCTAAGCTCGGTACGGCAAGCGTCTCACCTGACGAGCTTCAGTCGGCGGCATCTGCGGTAGCCTCGGCGCACGCGAATAATGTGATGCGCGAAGATGACTTGGCGGAAACGCTGAACGCATTGCGCAGCGCCGGAAAGCGCGTTGTGATGACTAACGGCTGTTTTGACATTATCCACCCCGGTCATGTTCATTACTTGCAGCAGGCGAGCGCATTGGGCGACGTGCTAGTCGTCGCGGTCAACGATGATGATTCCGTGCGACGATTGAAGGGGTCCTCTCGCCCGTTAAATACGGTGGAGGATCGCATGGCGGTACTCGCCGCGCTCTCGGGGGTGGACTATGTTGTGCCCTTCACAGAGGACACGCCGCAGCGCTTGATCGAGCTTCTTGCGCCAGATGTTCTTGTAAAGGGAGGCGACTATTCGGTCGATCAGATTGCGGGGCATGAGTCGGTATTGGCACGTGGTGGTGAGGTGCGAATTTTGGATTTCGTCAGCGGCCACTCAACGACAAATCTGATCGAGCGTCTGACCGACTGAGCCAACGGCTTGACCTCCATTGAGGGCTGCCGGCATGCAGCCCTGACCCCCCAAGCCACTGAGCGAGCGGATTAGGGGTTAATGTAGGCTCTCCCCAGTCCCGCTTCCTCAGGGAGGTATCGCTCCAGCAGCTCGGTTTGGCGACTCTGCATTGGATCTAGGACACCGTTGATGATGACTTGATCAGCGGCGCTGTTAACGTCTAAGGGGTCGCCGCTCCATATCACCAGGTCGGCGCGTAGGCCGGGCGCGATCATTCTGGGCTTGCCGCCAAAGATCTCTGCCGGAAGGCTCGTCATGGCCTCCACTGCAGCCTCGTAG
>JBELDB010000067.1:0-8523 GCA_042094525.1 Congregibacter sp.
GATTTAAGCACCGTGCTGACGGTGAGTGCTTCAAACGCGGGCTTGGGGGCTGATTCGGGTAGTCTGCTTAGTGCCAAGAGCAAAATCGCCGCGAAAAGAGCGAGGGCAAGAAACACAGCGGGCCATGGAAGCAGGCCCAGGATCAATACGCCGACGCTCGGCGCAATCATGGGGATAACTGCCATCGCGCCCGACAACGCGGACATGACTTGGGCCGCCTGATTCCCCTCATAACGATCTCGTACTATTGCTCGAGCAATGACCGGCCCGCTGGCCGCTGCGACCCCCTGCAAGCACCGCATCAGCCACATCAATTCCATATTTTTGGCTACTGCACAGAGCACTGAGGTGACAAGAAACAGCAACGTCCCCGCGCGGACCACGGGCAGTCGGCCGTACTGATCAGACAGAGGCCCGAATATCAGCTGCCCGGTCGCCAGACCGATCATGAAAACACTCAGCGTTAACTGCCCCTCAGCCTCACTGCCACCCAAATCTCGAATCATCAACGGGATGGCGGGGAGGTACAGATCGGTAGCGATGGCTGCGTAGGCAACCAGGCCTACAAGCGTGCAAAAAGTTAGGGCATCCGCGAGCTGGTGGCGGCGGCTCAATTCAATGTTTCAGCTTGTAGCTCTACTACCGGGCAGCTTTCTGGCACGAAGAACTGTCCGTTTTCCGCATCCATTACATCAAGGCCAATGGCTTTGTTATTCGAAAACAGGGCCACTCGCATGACGTAGGTAGTGTGATGATTTTTCATTTCCATGAGCTGAAACAACTGGACCTCGGCGCCTTCATCGTTGGCCGCCTGAGTTGCGACCTGTTCCATATAGCTTTTTGCCTGATTGGCTTCCATAGGGGTAAGCGGTTTTTGGAGAATCGCGTTCAGCATGGCGCTCACGGAGGCCTGATTCGATGCATCAAGTAGCGTCGAGTGCGCTACGGCATTGAGTTCGTTCATACGGTAGGTGCCCCCCAAGGCTGCCGCCAGCATTGCGGCGAGCGGCGCGTATTCTATCACCGATTTTCGCGCGGCTGGTCAATTCAATACCTCGTTGAAAAGCAATCAGTTACACTCTTTTTTTACGGTAGTTGCGACTATGGGTGCCGCTTTGGAAGCACATCTGAACACCTATTCACGGCTCGTCAAAGACGACGAGACGCTATTCTGGATTCTCCAGTGCCTGGGCTGGACGGGTATTTCGTTGCTCACATATCTCAGTCTGAGCGTCCCCTATGACCAATACGAGTTGTCCTACCTTGCCCACAATGTCGCGCAGTCTCTTGTCGGGTTTTTGTTATCCACTCCCTTACGGTATCTGTATCGGTCAGTGTGGAGCTGGGGCGGTTATGTTCGAGTAGCTATCGTAATGGGGTCAGCAATACTGCTGGCGGTGCTCTGGGCAGCTATTCGCCTGTTTCTGTTCATGATGATGACCGGAGAGTCGGGCTTGTGGTCAGATTTTGGCGGCTGGCTTTTTCCTTCGTTGTTCGTCTTCTTCACATGGGCGGCTCTTTACCATGGCATAAAGTATTTTCAGTTTTTGCAGAGGGAGCAGGAGGTGGCTGTCAGGGCTGAGTCTGCTCAGCGCCAGGAAGCGCTAAAGCGCATGAAGGCGGAGGCTGAAACCAAGGCGGCTCAGGTACAGCTTCTCCGGTACCAGTTAAACCCACATTTTCTCTTTAATACGCTCAACTCAGTCAGCGCCCTTATCGCAGCCGAGCGCGGCAGTGATGCAAACGGGATGTTGTTGAAGCTGTCGACGTTTCTGCGTTTCGCGTTGGAGCGGGATGACGTGACCCTCACGACCTTGCGCGAGGACTTGATGGCGGTCGAGCTTTATCTGGATATTGAAAAGGTCCGTTTCTCTGACCGGCTCGCGGTTGAACTAGATGTGGCTGCTGACGCATACCGCTGCTCTGTGCCCAGCTTATTACTGCAGCCAATCATCGAAAATGCTATTAAGTACGCGATCGCACAGTCCGAGGAGGGGGGTACCATTCGGGTGTGTGCGCGAGTGGAGGGGCACTTGCTGATACTCACCGTTGATGATTCGGGGCCGGACGATCCCCCAAAAACCGTTTTGACACTAGCGGATAATGAGGATGCGAGTGGTACGGGAATTGGTTTGCAAAACATCAGCGAGCGGTTATCAACTCTTTACGGGGCGATGTTTCTAGTGGAGAAGGGCAGATCGCCACTGGGGGGATTTCGGGTAAGTATCTCTATTCCAGCCACCACTCAGCAGGGTTCATAATCATGAGCGCGCATCCCGACCTCAGTGTGTTGCTGGTTGACGACGAGCAACTGAGTCTTGAATTACTACAGGCGATTGTTGAGGACATAGATGGGTTCAGCGTCGAACATACTTGCCGTAACGGAAGAGAGGCGCTCAAGACGCTCCAGGAGCATCGGTTCCATATCGTCTTGATGGACATTCAAATGCCGGGGCTGACCGGTATCGAAGTTATAGAGCGCACGCAGGCAGATCGGTTACCCGCGGTGATTTTTGCCACCGCTTACGATGAGTACGCCTGTAAGGCGTTCGATATGCACGCGGTGGATTATGTCCTGAAGCCATTCGACCCGGAGAGAGTTGCCTTGGCGTTGCGCCGCGCAGCAGAAAGGGCCGCTTCATCGAAATGGATGTCGGGCAAAGACGGTCCCATCAGCGCCATTGCTGAGTTAAAAGAAGCTGACGGGCTGGTGGCCAACCAGCGGCCTACTTCCGCTGATTTTGGTCGTTTGCCGATCAAAGATGGAGGCCAGACCTATCTGGTAGCGCACGAAGATATCGACTGGATAGATGCTGCGGGCGACTACATGTGCGTGCACGCGGGGGGGCGAGTGCATATTTTGAGGTCAACGATGAAAGACCTCGAGGCAAAATTGTCCTCAGAATTTGTGCGCATTCACCGATCAACCACCGTTAACCTGCGCAAGGTAAGAGCGGTCGATACGCTTCCTAAAGGGGATTTATTATTGCATCTTGATGATGAGGTGACGGTGCGTGTGAGCCGCAATTTCCGCGCTGCTGTGCAGCATCTACTGTCCTGATTGGACTAAGAGCAGCCCTCTTCCTGTTTGTCCCATAGAGAGTCCAGACTGTCGTGTTTGAGATGGGGGCGGGCATCAGTGTGGGATAATTAGCCCAATAACGTTAACTTAATCTTATCTGGGGTTCGTCATGTCCAGCCTGTCGGGTGCAGTCTTGCGCATCTTCTTTTTACTCCTTGCTTCGCTGGCCATTGCCTCCTGTGGTGGAGGATCAGCGGAATCGCCTGCCGTGGAGGACGCCTTCTATCCCGCCGCCGAGGAAGAGTGGGAGCTGGTTTGGCAAGAAGAATTTGAGGGTGACTCCCTCGACGCGGCCAACTGGGAGGCCCAAATCGGGGATGGCTCCGATTATGGGTTGGATCGCTGGGGCAACGGCGAGCAGCAGTGGTACTTGGCTGAAAATGCCACTGTCTCAGACGGCATGCTGACCATCACTGCGCGCTCCCAAGAAGTGGTGTCTGGCTTTCCCTATACGTCGGCTCGGCTTCGCTCTGCCAACAAATTTGATTTCAAGTACGGCAAGGTAGAGGTGCGCGCCAAAGCAGCGCTTGGAGGCGGCTTGTGGTCAGCGGTGTGGATGTTGCCAACGGACACTCCCTATGGCACTTGGGCAGGCAGCGGTGAGTTTGACATTATGGAAGTGGTCAATGCGGGCACAGCGCGCGAGCGCACCTTCCTGACAGCGCACCATGGTTTCGAGTGGCCACTCAACCAGCAGGCGGGCATGGATGTTGATATCGAAGCCCCCGGCGAACAGTTTCATACCTATTCCATCGAATGGAGTGACAACCTCATTCACTGGTTCATCGACGACGAACACCTGATGACGGTGGGCGCGGAGCACTACTATTCCTACTATTACGCGGGCTTGAACGAGGGTTTTAAAAATGGGAGTGAGTCGGCGCCATTTGACGTGCCGTTTCATTTGCTGATCAACCTGGCGGTCGGTGGCAACCTTCCCGGCAGCGTAAACAACGCTGACATCCCTAGTGACATGGTGGTCGATTATGTTCGGGTGTATCGCTGCACCTACGATAATGATGGCGGGCGCGGCTGCAATTCAAATGTGGATCGCCTTTTGGAGCGTCCCGGTGCGCAAGAGCCGTTCATGGCTGCTTTCCCTTTATACACCGATTCGGTCGAATCGCTCTCGTGGTTAATCGCAGGTGAACCGCTTGTCAGAGAGCTGGCGGTGAACTCGTTCTGGGATAACGAGGGCTCGCTCTCTTGGATGGAATCCGAGGTAGAGGGCCGGGGTTCGGTGATCGATATCAGCACCTCGAATATGGGCAATGTCTCGATCAGCGCGGCCGATGGGGAGGACATTGAGCTTTTCGGTTTTGGGAATAGTCCCAATTGGTGGGAGAGGCATGCGGGAGAACTGAAATTTGACTTGTTCATCGACAGCGCGGGGACTGACCTAGACAGCGAGCTGTTGATAAAAATGGATAGCGGGTACCCGGCGCTGGGCACGATGCCGCTGGCTGTGAGCGAGATGCCGCTGGATCAATGGTTCACCATTAGCGTACCGGTTGCGGAACTGATCAAAAATGCGGGTAGTTTGCCCCTGAATACGAGCGAAGTTGTCAGCCTCTTTGTGCTCGAGCTCACCAGCTACGCGCATGTCATGCTGGATAATGTCGAGCTGGCTTGCGGCCACCCTGCCAAAAATGGATGCGGTATTCGCCCTCCTGGCGGCGATGTTGATAGCACGCTAGTCCCGGTTTTCACCGACGGAGAAGTGGCGTCGATATGGGATCGTGGCGCTTGCGCGTATGACACTACCGTGGGCGGTGACTACTGTGAGAATGATTCACTGAACCTGATTACTTGGGATATCTCAGATTCTGGCGATCCCGATGTGGGTATGGCCATTAATGTGAATTTCGGCAATAACGGCGCTGATGGCGTGTTCTTCTTCGCAGCGTCAGCGGGGGTTGATCTGAGCACGTTCGTTGGTAACGGTAAGCTGAAGTTTGACCTGCGACTGCCTCCTGAAACAGCGGCGGCTGGCATGGTGTTCAAGGTGGATTGTTTCTATCCCTGCGGTACCGGAGATCAACCTATCGACCTGACGGGCTATGAGCCGGGGACGTGGCAAACTTTTGAATATGACGTGGCTTCTCTGATCGGAATGGGCCTCAATGTTTCTAATATCAACGCAGGTCTCGTGCTGTTTCCCACTTGGGGTAATCAACAGGGCTACTCTTTTGAGGTGGCCAATGTGCGCTACGAGGCCGACAGTGCCGATGGTGGCGAAGACGGGGGCAGCTCCGGCAACCCAGACGCGCCCCCATACGCTGTTTTGAACAATGGCGAGGTCGCGGCTGCCTGGGAAGACGGTATCGCTGGTTTCGATGAGGGTATTGGTTATAACAGTTGTATAGGTGCAGGTGGTGCGGAGTGCCCTAACCTGAGCTGGAGCTTCGTAGACGACTCGGAGCGAGGTAGCGTCCTCCAGGTCGAGCACGGGCCTGGTTTTGCGGGGCTGTTCTTCGGCAGTACTGAAACCAGAGATTTGTCAGACTACTTGGGCGGCGTGCTGAGCTTCGACATCAAGGTTGTGGCAGAAGGTATTAACACAGCCGGATTCGTGATGAAGGCGGACTGTATATATCCCTGTAGCTCTGGCGATAAAGCCATTGGCACCGTGGGACTGGGTGGCTGGGAGACCGTGGAGTTCCCAGTGATCGATCTGGTACTCGGTGGGCTCAATCTGCAAAAGGTGAATACGGGATTGGTGATCTTCCCGTTGGCGGGACAGACAGACGGTGTCGTCTATCGTTTGGATAACATCGAGTGGAAGGCATCGATACCCGCCGAGGGTGGTCCCCTCGCTGGCACATGGAGAATCGCTCCTGAGTCAGGGGCGCTTAAGGTCGGACCTGGCGAGTTCGATGGTTCCTGGTGGCAACTGGGTGACGCAGATGTGACCACCCGAGCGTGTCTGCTGGACGATCTTTACATCCTCGCCGCAGACGGATCCTTTTCCAACAATCTGGGCGGTGAAACTTGGCTAGAGGGTTGGCAGGGCGTCGATGAGGGGTGCGGCACCCCGGTGGAGCCCCATGATGGTTCGGTGCCCGCCACATGGTCATATGATGAGGCCGCGGGGCAGGTGACTGTCGAAGGCGTGGGCTCTTTCCTAGGCTTGGCAAAGGCCTTTAATGGCGGCGAGCTGACTGCACCCTATGAGGCGCCGGCGTCAATCACCTATAACGTTTATCTAGAGGATGATGGATCACTCATTGTCACGGTGCCGATCGCTGATCCAGGTTGGTGGACCTTTAAGCTGGTGAGAGATTGAGTGCAACGTGTGAAGTGAAATTATATGAGAAGCCGGGCGACCCCCGGCTTTTTTGTGCCCAGGTTCTGAAAAGGCTCTATCTCAGATTTTTGCGAGGCCTACTAGTTGCTTCAAAAAGTCACCGTGTAGAGGCAGTCCATTCACCGTTGATTTGACCCCATCCTGTATCTCAGACAGAAAATGCGTTAGCTGCTCATTGGTCATGGCATCGGCAATGTTGTGGTAGCCAGTTGGCGTAATGCCCTGTCCCATCATGACTTGTACCCATGAGTTTTCAGAGAAGACGTCATCCTGTGGTTTGAACACCCTGGCGCCGTCGCGAAACAACTGTATACGTTGTGTCAGAGAATCCGGCAGGGTCATCTGCCGGCACTGATCCCAGAATGGATCGCCCACTCGCTCGTTGGCCGTGTAGTGCAACACGATAAAGTCTCGTATGCGCTCGGCTTCCGCGCGAAGCTTGGTGTTGTACTCATTAATCGTAGTGTCAGAGAGGCAAAGATCGGGGAACATCAGCAAGAGCCACATGATCCCATTCTGTATGAAATGAATGCTGGTCGACTCGAGAGGCTCAATGAACCCGCTGGAAAGCCCCAGCGCGATGCAGTTCTTGTTCCAGTATTTACGACGTTGCCCCGTCGTGAAGTGAATCGCGCGAGGCTCTATGAGTGGTTGCCCTGATGCAGTCTGGAGCAAGCGGTCACGGGCGCGTTCATCGTCGAGAAACGTATTGCAGTAAACGAGACCATTGCCTGCTCGATGTTGTAACGGGATGCGCCAGCGCCAGCCGGCATCATGCGCGATGGCCCGCGTGTAGGGCACGGGAGCCTCATCCAGCTCGGTTTGCACTGCCCACGCTCGGTTACAGGGGAGCCAATGACTCCAGTCGTCAAAACCAGTACGTAGAGCATCTTCGATCAGCAGTGCTCTGAAGCCGGTGCAGTCGATGAACAGGTCACCCTCGACGACCTGTCCGTTTTCCAGTCGCAGTGCCTCGATAAACCCGTCTTGCGGATCGAGTACGACCTCTTGAATCTTTCCTTCAATGCGCACTGCGCCAGACGCTTCGGCAAGGCCTCGCAGATATCGGCCATAGGCTGTGGCATCCAGATGGTAGGCATAGTTCAGACGCTGATTCGCGGTAATTCCAAACCGATTGGCCTCTGCGGCTTTGAGTTCTGCACAATATTCACCGTATTCGGCGGCGACGCCTTCTCGGATGCCGCGAAGCCAAAAGTGCTGGAAGCCACCCGCCCAACAGCCTTTACCCGTGTCACCAAACGAATGCAGGTACTGGTGTCCTTCGTGCAGCCAGTTTTCAAATCGAATCCCCAGCTTAAACGTACCCTGAGTAAACTTGATGAAGTCGGGCTCCGGAATCTGGAGTAGGCGGTTGATCGTGAGTAATGTGGGAATGGTCGCTTCACCCACTCCTACGGTGCCAATTTCCTCCGATTCAACGAGAGTGACCGAAAGCGGTCGGCCCACCAGGCGCGAGAGAGACGCTGCCGCCATCCATCCTGCTGTGCCGCCCCCGGCGATAACGATGCGTTGTATTGATCTGTTCCGGTCAGTTCCCATCAGTGTCTCAGATGATTGGTTAACTCGGCGCGCAGCTGCCGAGCGAGCGGGTCTTCGATAACGGAGGTTCGGTCAGCTCTATCGCTTGGCCAATAGCCGCGATCAGCCGCTGACTCCGAAAAGACATAGTGGTTAAACAAGGCCTGCCAAGCCTCTCTTTCAGCCCGCGGGAGCTGCTTGATTGACAGGAGCGCGTGGGTAAACGCATCCATGGGCGCTCCCAACGCGGGGTGCTGCTGGGTCCACCAAAAATTAATCAGGCCATTGATCTTCGCTAGCGATTCCACTTGGTGCCACCAAAGACTGGGGATGTAAATCGCGTCTCCCGGTTGCAGCTCCGCTGCTAGAGCACACCGCCATGCGTCCTCAAACCGCGGATATTTTTCTAGATCTGGGTCCTTGATGTCGACCAGACTGATGGGCTGACCGGCGGGGGTCAGATCCCATGGGCCAATGTAAAGGTTGGCCACTTGATCCGGCGGAAACAGCGTGAATCGGCGAACCCCGGCAACGCAGCACGCGATATTGGCAGGGTAGTCAAAATGGGGCGCCACGATACTGTGGTTACCCAGCC
>JBELDB010000068.1:0-8445 GCA_042094525.1 Congregibacter sp.
TTGACCGCATTTTTTTCTTTATCTATGTAGACAGGATCCAGGAGCGGATCGGTAAAGAAACTGGCAAAACGGTCCAAGCCCTCGGGGAACGCTTCGTTTTCAACCGACATCATGTAATTGGTGATATCGAGCCCGGTGTAGGCATTGGACATGCCACCGTGCTCCGCCGTGAAAGCCATGAACCCGTCGGGCTCGGGAAACTGCGCGGAACCCATAAACAACATGTGCTCGAGGTAATGAGCCATGCCGGGGTAATCCTCCGGGTCTGACGCTGCTCCCACACCGATACTTAGCGCCGCTGCTGATTTCTCAGCAGAGGGGTCAGACACGAGCATGACTTCCATGCCATTCTCTAGCGCAAGCAGTCGGTAGGCACGACTGTCGTTGGGGCTGGAGACAACCGACCCCCGTGCTCCCGCCATATCTGATCCAACTGGCTCGCAGGCGGTCAAGGCGACAGCAATTATCATGATGACAGGGCACGCCATTCCCCCCCGCCTCAACCAACGGGGCAACAGTGCACGCAGCGCGGACCATGGGGAACCACGGGTCATTTCGTTCATCAGATTAAGCTCTCGTTTTTAAATTAATCAGACAGGGGCCAGCGACTCTCGCGACGGCCATGCGGACAGGATAGCGCTCACCAACGTCGCCAAAGGAATAGCGAAAAATACGCCCCACAACCCCCACAGCCCGCCAAAAAACAGCACCGCGATCACAATGGCCACCGGATGCAGATTGACGGCCTCGGAAAACAGCAGCGGCACCAGCACATTCCCATCGAGCACTTGGATCAGGAGGTAAGCACCGACCACCCAATAAAAGTCGGGGTTCACCCCAAACTGCGCGTAAGCAACCAAGATCACCGGGATCGTCACCAGCGTTGCGCCAATGTAGGGCACGATCACTGACAGGCCAACGATCAGGCCCAGCAGCGCCGCGTAATTCAGAGAGAACACCGCAAAAACCACATATGACGCAACGCCGATAATCAGAACCTCAATACCTTTGCCTCTGGCGTAATTGGCAAACTGCAGGTTGAGCTCCTGCCAGATCTGGTCCAGCAGCGGTCGCTTGTCGGGCAGAAAACCGGCGAACCAACTGATGAGCTGCTCCCGATCTTTCAGAAAGAAAAACACCATCAGCGGAATCAGTATCAGATACACGATCAGGGCCAGAACGCTGGGAATAGAGCTCAAGCCCTTCGTCACCAGTAGCTGTCCGACCGATGCCATCTCTGCCTGAATCGCCGTGGTCAATTCGTTAACCTGCTGTTGCGTAAAAAAGACCGGGTACTCCTCCGGCAAGGTGATCAGCACTTGCCGGCCCGCCTCAATTATTGATGGCGCCTCGCGCACCAGTGCCACAAGCTGACGCCAAACCAACGGCGCCAAACCAAAGAGCACGGCGAAGAAGCCGCCCATGAAGAGCAAAGTCGAAACGGCAACACTGAGTTCAGCCGGCAATCCACGCGCCCGAAGCAAGTTGGCCACGCCCTGCATCAGATAAGCCAGAATCACGGCCACGAACACCGGCGCGAGAATTTCACCAAACGCCAGCATGACGACAAAGGCCACAACGAGCAGGACCAGCAGAATCACGGCCTCTTCTTCGCTCAAATAACGTTGGTACCACCTTGTCAGGACTTCTTTCACGCTTTCAGAGCTCCTCGGCTCACGCTTTGGTAATGATCAGTCGCAGCACCTGATCAGGTAATTGCTCACACACCACGGTATGCCCGGCCAAACGCGCAAAACTCTCAAAGTCACGCTCCGAACCCGCATCTGTCGACAACACCTCCAATACGCTGCCCGGGGGCATGTCGCGCATGGCTCGCTTCGCCATCAGCAAGGGCATCGGACAACGCTCACCCCGCGCATCAACGGACTCGGCAGGTGAAAGGGGTTCAGACATGATCCGGGGCGGCTCAAACGGGGGGGACGAGTATATCCTTTATTGTCGGCCAGAACCGATTGAGACCGAATTTTCACACTCGCGATAACCTCCCCGCGACTACCCAAGTAAGCTAGAGTGCGGTCATGCATCATTGCTGGCCCCGTATTACCTCAGTCGTTCACCACCTCTCTTTGGTTTTGTGCCTGGCACTGTCTCCATCACTGTGGGCGGTTACTGAGGACCTGAAGATCCCTAACCTTGGGGAATCCAGCACCAGTCTTTTTTCACCCGATTATGAGTACCGGCTCGGGAGAATGTGGCTGCGAAGTTTCCGGGGACAAGCACCCCTTATGAGTGACCCACTGCTGCACAGTTATCTCGAAAGCCTGGTATTCGAGTTGGTTCAGCACAGCGAACTTCAGGATCGACGCATTGATCTGGTCATCGTCGACAACCCTACTATCAACGCCTTCGCAGTTCCCGGTGGCGTGATTGGTGTCCACAGCGGACTGTTCCAGTACGCCGAGACCGAGGATGAATTCGCCACAGTCATGGCTCATGAGATTGCTCACCTCAGCCAGAGGCATTTTTCCAGAAGAATGGAGCTGGCACAGGAACAAGGACCCATGCAGCTGGCCGGGCTACTCGCCGGGGTGCTCCTAGCGGCCACGGTAGGAACCGACGCCGGCCTTGCCGCCATGTCAGCGGCTCAGGGCCTGGCGCAAGACGCGCAACTGCGATACAGCAGGGCTAACGAAGCGGAGGCAGACCGGGTTGGACTGAGAACACTCTACAACGCCGGAATGGACCCCTACGCAGCCCCTCAGATGTTTGAACGGATGTACGCAGCAACCCGCTACAGCCAGAGCGACCGAGTACCCGAATTTCTGCGCACCCACCCCCTCTCTGAAAAACGCATCGCCGACACCCGGTCTCGGGCAATGCAATATCCAAAGCGGATTCGGTCCGCCAGCATTGACTATCAACTGATGCGAGCCCGCGTTGCTATGAAAGCTGCGCAGACCCCTGAGGAGGCTGTGGCGAGTTTCAGGGCGGAGCTGGAAGGCCAGACGCTCTCCGAGGAGGCGGCGACCTATGGACTGGTGCTGGCACTGACCGCCGCTGGAAGAGCGGATGAGGCGGCTCTTGCACTGGACAGTATCTGGTCAGGTAATAGCGACCGTATCGAATATGTCATTGCCAGTGCCGAGATTGATCTTGCGAGAGACAACCCACGTCGGGCGCTGGCCACGCTGGAGCGACGACTCAAGCTCTCACCGGGAAACCACCCGTTGACGATGGCCTACGCCAACGCACTGCACCTTGCCGGCGCACCCCATCTCGCCGAGGCAGTGCTTGCGGAGCAATCCCGCCAGGTCAGCAATGATCCGGGGCTCTGGTATCTGCTCGCTGAAGTGCAAGGGCTGGCGGGCAATATTGTCGGTTTGCACAGGTCCCGCGCGGAGTACTTTATTATGGTCAACGCGCTGGATTCCGCGGAGCGGCAGTTGAGCTACGCACAAAACTTGGTGGGTGCTGACTTCACCACCTCTGCCCTGATTAACGAACGCTTGAAAGATATTCAAGATATGCGCGCCGAGATGGACCGCGGCTGAACCCCATCGCGATAAGTACAAGCGACGCAAAAGCTCTGAGAAACGCTCAAGCAGCCCTGCTGTCATCCATTGCCACGCTCGGCGCGACGGCCGCGCACTGAATCGCTGTCAGGGCTTCAGGGTCTCGGCGAAAGCCAACATGCGCTGCAGTGGCATCATTGCCCGATTAGCCAACGCCTCGGGCACGTGGATTTCATTGTCATCCCGATCGAAAACCTCGGCCATGGCCTCCAGATCATTCATCGCCATCCAGGGACAGTTGGCACAACTGCGACAAGTCGCACCCTGACCCGCCGTGGGAGCGATAATAAACGTCTTATCTGGGGCTGCCTGCTGTAGCTTGTAGAAGATGCCCTGGTCCGTCGCGACGATAAAAGTCTGCTGCGGCAACTCACAGGCTGCACGGATGATTTGTGTGGTGGAGCCAACATGATCTGCCAACTCAATCACGCTCGCTGGTGACTCGGGATGAACCAGCACCGCTGCGTCCGGATGGACCTGCTTAAGATCCCGGACACCCCGGGCTTTGAATTCCTCGTGAACGATACACGCGCCATCCCACAACAGCACGTCAGCGCCTGACTCTCGTCGCACATAGTCTCCTAGGTGGCGGTCTGGCGCCCAGATGATCGCCTTGTCCTGCTCTGCGAGATGCTCGGCAACATCGAGCGCGATGCTCGAGGTCACAACCCAATCCGCCCGCGCTTTCACCGCTGCTGAGGTGTTGGCGTAGACCACTACCTCTCTGTCGGGGTGAGCGTCACAGAATGCTGAAAACTCATCGATCGGGCAGCCCTCATCAAGGGAGCAGGTCGCCTCCAGCGTCGGCATGAGCACACGCTTATCCGGCGTCAGAATCTTGGCGGTCTCACCCATGAATCTGACGCCAGCAACAATCAACGTGTCTGCAGGATGGTCTCTCCCAAACCGAGCCATTTCGAGGGAATCCGACACACAGCCGCCCGTCGCCTCGGCCAACGCCTGAATCTCCGGTGCTGTGTAGTAGTGCGCCACGATCACAGCGTTGTGGGCCTTGAGATGCCCGCGAATCGTGGACTCGAGCGCGGTTTTTCTCGCCGCCGTTAACTCGGCCGTCTGTCGACTGTCCAGATGCGACTGCACCTGAGCGCGAATTTGCTCGAGCTTTTCCTGAGCTATGGACATAAAAAAAGAGACATCCGAATCTTTGTTAACCCTAGCATAGTCAGCAAACTTGAATATGGATCACTGATTTTTAAAGACGGGAGCGCGCTTTTCCCGCTGCGCGGAGATACCTTCCTGGACGTCGTCAGAATCACTACAGGCCCTAGCCAGCGTGTGGGCGTGATCCTTATCCAGCATGCCTGTCTCGAGTTGCCGAATGATGTCCAACATGCTGGTCACGGCCATCGGTGCCAGTGCGAGTAACGACCGTGCGTGCTCGTTGGCTGCCTCCCGCAGCGCGACTGCAGGATGCACCGCATCCACCATACTCAGAGACAACATTTGCTCCGCCGTGAAAGTTTCAGCGGCTACCAACACCCTGCGAGCCAGCACCGGCCCAAGTCGCCGGGTGAGACGCTCAATACCCTCAACGGGGTAGCACAATCCAATCGCAGCAGCGGGGATGCGCAAAATGATGTCCTCCCGGGCGAGCCGAAAATCACAGCTCAACGCCAACTCCGCTCCACCGCCAAAGACATTGCCAGTCAGCACGGCAACGGTCGGAATCGGCAGTGCAGCAATTTTATTGGTGACGCTCTGGAATCGATCCCCATCCAGCACCCCTTCGAGAATCTGATTCAAATCTGCCCCTGCACAAAAAATACGGTCGTCCGACGAGGTAATCATCAAAACTCTTGTGGTGGCTGACAAAGACACCAACGCACGCTCGATGGCATCAAGCTCCGCCGCCCCTAACGCATTGCGTCGCGCAGGATTGTCGAAGGTCAGAGTGGCGATACCTTGCTCTTCGATAAAAGAAATTGTCTCGGACACAAAAACCGCCTCGCCTTGGCAAAATCGGGACGCGGAGTGTGGCATAGACCACCGTTTTCGCCCAGATACCGGTGATGCCTGCGTGAGCCTCTGGCCTCGGCAAGTGTGGGCACACAGCGATCACGGCCCACGCCGACCCCATGATTTTCGTGGACAGGTTCAGTAAAAATACTTAAAGTTCAAATTATCGAATTTTGAGAATGGCTCGCCTGAAGCCAGCGTTACTCAAGGATATTTTGAACACTGCCACCCCAGCCAACCGGTCTCCTTTCAGTCGTGGCCTGCAACGCGAAACCAAACGCGCTGCGGTGCTGTCCTGTGCGGCAAAACTCTTCAATACCAAAGGGGCACGCTCCACCACGTTGGCCGATGTGGCCAGTCGATTAGGCCTCACCAAAACCAGCCTGTATTACTACGTCGCGACCAAGGAAGACCTGATCTACCAGTGCTATGACGCCAACATGCGACAAGCCCATGATCAGCTGGACGAGGCGGAAAAGACTCATGAGGGCGCGACCGAATGTTTGATGACTTTTCTCGAGAGCCAGATCAGCACCACGCTTCGCTCGCTCGATGGTGAAGGGGATTTTTATGCCGCGCCACTCGAAGTCGCGTCGCTAAAAACCGAGCATCAGGAAGCACTGGAAGCCGAATATCGGCGTCTGTTACGTCGTCTCATCGACTTACTGAACCGCGGCATCGAAGTGGGGCAGATCCGTCCCTGCAACCCCGTGATTACCATCCGTGCCATCGTCGGGGCACTGGACTGGTCCTTTTACTGGCTCTACGAGATGCCCCGTGAGCAGGCGCGAGGTGTGGTCGATGAAGTACGTGATCTCCTCACCCACGGACTGTTGTCGTCGCCGCAGCATCATGACGTAGCGGGTGCCGCGAGACGGGTGTCACTGGCTGCCGAAGACGAAGCCTTCGACCGCGAGGCACAGAATCGCCTCAAGCAAGAGGCGTTTCTGAGAGCTGGCACCCGTTGCTTTAACCAGAAAGGTTTCAGCGGAACGTCACTCGATGAAATCGCGGAGCAGCTACAGGTCTCCAAGGGCGCCTTCTATTACCACTTCGCCAACAAAGAGGCCCTGCTGACCCAGTGCTTTGATTACACACTGGACCAGTTGGAGCGGCTGGTTGCCAGCATAGAGCAGTTGCAGGCCGCGCCCGCGGTCAAGTTGGAGGCAGCCTGCCGACACATTTTTGCGCTGCAGAACTCGGATCAAGGGCCGCTACTGCACTTCAACGCCATTACTGCTTTACCGCCGTCCGTCCGACAGCGGTTGCTAGCACGCGTGGCATCGGTTCATGCCACGCTGGAGGCCTACGTCGAGCAGGCGGTCCGCGACCAAGAGTTTCGCGATCTTCACCCGGGCATCGTGATCCAACTGCTGACAGGCGCTCTGAATGCCTCAATGGATCTAGATGCTTGGCAACCCATCGATGATCTTGACCAGAGTGCCGGTGACTACTTTTCGGTGTTTTTCTCTGGGCTCGCTCTGCCCAAAACAACGCAGTAAGGATTTCTGTGAACCGCTTTACCGAAGTGCTCGAGCAAATCGCGCCACGTCAAACCGAAGAGTTCACTTTTGTGGGTGACAGTCTGATGCCTCAGCAGCGAATCTTTGGAGGGCAGGTTGTGGCACAGTGTTTGATGGCCGCCAACCAAACAGTGGGGCCAGAACTTGACGCCCACAGCCTCCATGCCTACTTCCTCCGTGCCGGGGATCCATCTATACCGATTGATTTTGAAGTGGACCCCATCCGGGACGGGCGATCGTTTTCAACCCGCCGGGTGGTGGCTAGACAAAAGGGCGAGGCAATTTTTAATACCTCGATCAGCTACCACTGTGAAGAAGAGGGAGTGAGTCATTGCTTCTCTATGCCAGAAGTCCCGGCTCCCCGCTCCGAGGCGGACGATCTATCGAGCTTTCGGGGGTTTACCACCAAGCCCGGCGACCCCAATCTGATCGATCTCTACCAGATCGAGCGACAGCGAGTGACCGAGTACCTCGCCGAGGAGCAGCCACCGCTTGGGCGATCCTGGTTCCGCGCCGTGGGCCCCCTGCCCGACGACCGCGCAACGCATCAAGCGGCGCTGGTGATGATCTCTGACTACTCGCTACTCAGCACGGTGTTCTACCCGCACCCGTTCAGCAACCCGATCAAGCATTTCATGGCCGCCAGTCTGGACCATGCCATCTGGTTCCATCACCCGGGCAAAATGGACGACTGGGTACTCTACGACTGCGACAGCCCGAGAGCGGGTGGTGGCAGAGGGTTCAGTCGCGGGTTTTTGTGGTCACAGGATGGCACCCTGCTGGCGTCGACCGCTCAAGAATCGTTGATGCGAATCAAGCGACGTTAATTCACCGCGCTCTGGAGCATCTCGCCCCGCTCGATCCACTCCCAGCTGCCCTCGTCCACGCGAAGATGATGCACCGATCCATTGGCCGGCAAGCACTGAAGGACGGCATCTTCACCGCTCATGTGCGCTGCCACCGTATTGATCACTAGAAAATGGGAGAAGATGACGGTCGGCCCTTGAAGTAACTGAACCGCCTGGACGATATCACGCTGCCAATCATGAACCGACTCGGGCAGGTCACTCCATCGGCCTTTCAGCACCCGCTGGATCCACTCTTTGCGCTCAGTGAGCGCCCCCGGCGAGGGCAGTTCGATGAAGCGGCTATCAATGTCGAGGGTAGCCTCTCGCAATGCCGCAAAGGGCTCGCCGGTCTCTATCGCGCGTAGCTTGGGGCTACTCAACAGCTGCGCATTATCAGGGACGCGCGACAGGCGCTCAGCAGAGCGTGCGGCTTGCTCGCGACCAAGATCAGATAATGGTGGGTCTGTATCCTGATCAAACGAAGCCGCCGCCTCACCGTGACGCACCAACCAGATATCGGTCACCCGCAAACCTCAGCGATAGGTCACCAGCGTCTCCCCCAAC
>JBELDB010000069.1:0-8285 GCA_042094525.1 Congregibacter sp.
GACTGCACCGACATTTAAACAAAATCGGGGCCGGTGGGTATACCGTTACGGTTTCATCCTGATAGAGCTTGAATAACAACGCTTCTGGCGTTAGGTCCAACAGCTCATCAGCTTGTACCGTTTCTGTTAGCAAACACAGCGTTGACCACTGTTCGCGGCGTTTTTCACCCTCTGTCAGTTGCGCAGGTAACTGCTGAAGCATCAGCCCTGCGCTGTGGACCCCGTCAGAGGCGAGCCAAAAACGCGTCCCCAACTGCTCACTTTGGGAGAAATAATCCTCCAGCGCGCCTGCTAAGGTGCCGCCCTTCAGTGCAATGATGCCCTGATACCGTTGGCCCGCCTCGCGTTCAACGGTCAGGACCAGCTGCCCATCTGCCAGTAGGGTCATGGGATCGTCGGCATCAGCGCTCAGGTCGCCTTGAGCAATGCCGCGAATGTGGCGCTTGCTGGAACACTCAACCATGACCAATGAGACAGCTTGCTTGCTGCGGGCTTGCAGGATGATGCGACCTTCATACTTGAGATTGTTGCTGATCAGCACAGCGGCTGCCGCAAACTCTCCCAGAAGGCACTTTAACGTTGGACTGTAGGCTTGGTTGCCCAGCATGTCTGTCAACGCGCTTGCTATTCGCACCGATTCGCCACGCACATCGACACCGTCAAACAGGAAGCGTTGACTGCAGTCGGTAAGGTGGCTCATGGTGGTGGACAACCCATAATAAAGGCAGTGTAGGATAGCGGTATTGGTACCCGACCCCAATCTAAGTACTGAATGTCTGTTATTCGTCTTTCGCGCTGTCATCAACTGAATCAGGCTGCTCAGGAGGTGGCTCTGGAGCGTCTCGCTTCACACCTCGGTGAGGCGCTGGGTGCCTCGGTCGAGCGGGAGTCCCAAACAATTCAATTTGATGGCAAGGGCTTCTCAGGCACTGTCACTGTGGAAGATGAGCGTGTTGTCGGTGAGGTGCGTCTGGGACTGATGATGCGACCCCTGAAAGGGGTCATCACCAAAGAGATTGAAGCGGGGCTGGTTCGGTATCTCGACGAATGAGCGAGATGGGCCCCTGAGGAGCGGTCTTAGCTAGCCAATGCTTTGACGCGAGCGTTCAGCCGGCTCTTGTGGCGGGCTGCCTTGTTCTTTTTGATGATGCCGCGATTCGCCATTCTGTCGATTACAGGCACGGCTGAGTCGTAGGCGGCGCGAGCGTCATCGGCATTGCCGCTATCCGCCGCGGCGATGACCTGCTTAATTTTAGTGCGGACCAGCGATCTCAGGCTCGCGTTGTGCGTGCGGCGCTTGTCGTTCTGGCGCGCTCGCTTTCTTGCTTGGGGTGAATTAGCCACCGATGTGCTCCATAGGGATCAAAAAAGGTCGCGAATCATCTGGGATACACGGATTAATGTCAACTGCAGTGGGGGGCTAGACCCCTCTGAATAGGGTGTTTTACCGGTTTACCAGCCCAACCAGACCAGAATCCAGCCGACTAGGGCGCAACCTACCGAAGACCCCGCTTTATCAAGTCTGAACAGGGCGTAGCCATAGCCCACAGGCGGCAGCAATAGCGCAAACATGCCCCAGGCGTACTCTTCCCGCCAGGCGGTGATAAGTAGCAATATCCAGCTTGTGATCAGCGATGCTGCGCCAAGGGTGATTAAAAAGGAACTTGAAGCTTCCATTTGCGGTCTCTGAGAGGTAGGTTGCCGGCGGCACGCAGGGTATCAGAAACCCCGCAGCAACGGCACAATACACTAGCGTTCCATGACGGTATCAGCATGACAGACTCAGCAGCGTCAGAGCCCGATGACCCGTTTGCGGAAATCAGGCCGTATTCCAATCTGGACGCACCCGAGGTCGTAAAACGACTCTCGCATGACCAAGAGCTGGCCGAGACGATCGCCCTTTGGCGCCTGCCTCGCCTCACTGCACTGTTACCTGCTCTGACACGCCAGATGGTCAAGGTCTGGTTGCGGCTGGCGGCTCGGCGACTTCGGACCGTCGACGACCTCCAGAACCTCATCGCGCCCAGTTTATCGCGGATGATCAAGAGAACATCAGCGTTCACCGTCAGTGGCATCGATAAGCTAGATTTGAATGCGCCCCGTGTTTATCTCAGTAACCATCGAGATATTGTGATGGACCCAGCCTACGCCAATTATGCTTTACGTCGGGCTGGAGCGAATACGCTGGCGATTGCCATCGGAGATAACCTGCTTTCGAAGCCGTGGGTCGCTGATCTGATGCGACTGAATAAGAGTTTCGTGGTGAAGCGAAATGTGAGCGGCCCGCGCGCACTATTGGCCGCGACTAAATTGCTCTCTCAGTATATCCGTGACTCCGTGAGCGCGGGCCGCGATCCGATCTGGATCGCACACCGAGAGGGTCGGGCTAAGGACGGATGCGATCTTACCGAGCCAGCGGTCATCAAGATGCTCACCCTGTCCAGAGAGCGTGGTGAAGCCCCAGAGGCGGTGCTTGCAGAGCTCAATATTGTCCCGCTAGTGATTTCTTATGAAATCGATCCCTGTGATGCGCTGAAGGCGGCTGAGCTCGCTGCGGGCATTGGTTATGTCAAGGCGGAGTTCGAAGACGTGTCCTCTATTGCCCGCGGTATTACGGGGGACAAAGGCTGCGTTCATCTCCACTTTGGCGAACCGTTGCCCGCGGATTTGTCCGTGGAGAAGGTGGTCGAAGCGCTGGATCGACACATGGCCCAGCATTACCGGCTCTACCAAACCAATCGCTGGGCGTGGGAGTGGTTACATGGTGACAGTGCGCCGGGGGAGGTTGCCTTTCACGAAGGGTCGATGACAGAGGAATCATTCCGAGCCCGCCTCGAGAGCTTTCCAAGCGAGCATCAGCACTGGCTCTTGACCATGTATGCCAATCCGGTAAGTCGCTACATGGCGCTGCATGCTCTTGAGCAGGACTTGCCATGTGATTGACGAAGGCCTGCAAGCAGAAATTCGTGCTGCCTATCAGGAACTGACCGATTCACTCAATCTGGTGCCGCGCTGGGGGCAGCGACAGATGATCGCTGAGGTCGCCAACGCTTTGGCTGACCCGGAGGCAGAAACCCCGATCGCGGTGGTTGAAGCGGGCACGGGCACTGGAAAGACGATTGCTTACCTCGTTGCGGCGCTTCCTGTCGCGCGTGCTAGAGGAAAAAAGCTGGTGGTGGCGTCAGCGACAGTCGCGTTGCAGGAGCAGCTTTTGTTTCGTGATCTGCCGGATGTCATGCAGCACAGCGGCCTGAATTTTGACGCCGCGCTGGCCAAGGGCCGCGGCCGCTATGTGTGTTTACTCAAGCTTGACCACCAGCTCTCGGATCAGGGTGCTGATCCGCTGATTCCACTGTATCCAGATGAGTTTCCGGGCGCTGAGGAAGAATTGGCTGGCCCTATTCTGGAAGAGATGATTCAGACGTTGGGTGATGGTAGCTGGGACGGAGATCTGGATGCCTGGCCTGAACAGCTGTCACCGAGCGTCCGTCGACTCATTACCACTGATCAAAGCCAGTGCACCGGCAGGCGATGTCCCCATATTGCCCAGTGCAGCTTTTTTCGCGCCCGCGAAGGATTGGATGAGGCCGACGTCATCGTCACTAATCACGACCTGGTTCTTTCTGACTTGCGGCTGGGTGGAGGCGTCATTCTGCCGGCTCCTGAAGACAGCCTCTATGTCTTTGATGAGGGTCATCAGCTTCCCGCGAAGTGTCTTAATCAGTTTGCCCTGCGCTTTCATGCCGGCGGGACACTGCAGGGGCTTCGTGACAGCGCGCGTTGGCTGGCGGCAAGCGCAGAAGGCTGGGTCGCGCAGGGCTTGGACGAGCGGCTGATTCCAGCGATGACATCGCTCGTGAGTGACCTCACCCAGCGCAGCGAAGATGTTGCCGAACTGCTGTGGCACTTATTACCAGAAGATGAATTTGAGCGGGCGGAGCATCGCTTTCCCCACGGCCGAATTCCTGCGGGCCTGGCGGAGCAGGCAGCAGGGCTTGTTGTGCAGTGGGGCCAACTTAACCGCGAGGCGTCGCGGTTGGAGGCGGCGTTAGAGAACAGTCAGAACTCGGGAGGCGCCGCTTCCGAAAACGCGATGGGGGGTGGGATTGATCCGGACCTCAACCTTGCTAATGCTCAGGGGTTGGTTGCCAGGGCCGAACAGCAACTGGCGGTTTGGAGGGCTTTTGCTGATGCGCCGGGAGAGGGTGAGCCGGGAGATGGTTGGGCACGCTGGTGCCAGCACCGGGGTAACCCACAAACTATTGAGTGTCAGGCGAGCCCGATTCTGCCGGGTGAACTCTTGCATGACGCACTGTGGCAGCGCGCGGCCGGCGCGGTCATCACCTCGGCGACCCTTTCTGCTCTGGGTACTTTTGAGCGATTTCGTGAGCGATCGGGGGTGCCTGCCAGCGCGCGTTGGAAACAGGTTGTGAGTCCGTTTGATCCCCAAAAAGCGACGTTTTGTGTGCCGACGATGACGTCGGATCCCGGTAATCAGGAAGCGCATACTCGGGAGGTGGTTGACAGACTCCCGGGCCTGATCGAGGACGATCTGGGCGTGCTGTTACTGTTTACCTCGCGACGACAGATGGAAGCGGTACTCGAGCAAATTGAGCAGAAACTTACTCACCATGCGCTAGTCCAGGATCGTATGAGCAAAAACCGTTTGCTGACTCAACACAGAGAACATATTGACAGCGGGGAGTCCTCTGCCATCTTTGGGTTGGCAAGTTTCTTTGAGGGTATCGATTTACCCGGCGAATATTGCCGGCATGTGGTGATCGCCAAACTCCCCTTCGCGGTGCCGGATGACCCCATCGCCGCTGCTCATTCGGAGCTGCTGGAGGCGCAGGGCAGAGACCCCTTTATGGAGATCAGCGTCCCTGATGCGGCGCAAAAATTGGTACAGGCCAGCGGTCGTCTGCTGCGAACGGAGGAAGACGAGGGCAGGATAACCCTGTTGGATACGCGTTTAATCAGCCGTCGTTACGGTCGAGCGATCCTCGAGAGCCTCCCGGGCTTCAAGAGGGAGCTTGGCTGACCGTTCCACTAGGCTGCACAATGGTTATCAGCTCCCCGCCTGCCCGGTGAGGTGGCGGCAGGGCGCGCAGACGACCGTTACCATAACCAGCTCAATGGGCTACATAGAGCAATAAATAGAAGGGATGTAGATGTGAAGCTGGAAGGTCCTCGCAGCGCAATCGCGGCGCAACTGATTGACCTCGAAGCGGGTCTGCGTCAGCTCGACTTATGGTCTGACGTATCGCCGTCGCAGGAGGCGTTAACCTCAGAGCAGCCCTTTGCCATGGACTCGCTTGAGTTTGAGGAGTGGCTGCAGTTTATCTTTCTGCCCACCATCTACGATGTGCTTGAATCAGGCGCGGCGTTGCCAGAGCGTTGTGCTATCGCGCCCATGGCTGAAGAGACGGTGGGTAAGAAAGCGTTACCGACTGAGTCACTGATCTCGACGCTGAGAGAGTTGGACCAACTGATCACAGAGTGCGACTAGTGACAGTCGGCCACAAAAAACCCCAGCCGGGGCTGGGGTTCTAATGGGGTTCAATATTGATTCTGGGTCAGAACTGCACCCGCTTGGTAAAGCCGCCGTCGACCACGACGTTAGCGCCAGTTGTAAATGCCGAACGCGGGCTGGCCAGAAAGGCGACGGTGTCGGCGATTTCATAATTGGTGCCCATTCTCCCCATCGGGATATTGGCGACGGTCGCGTCGTAGAAATCGGTCATATGGGTTTTGATCTGCTCCCAAGCGCCGCCCTCGAAAAAGACAGGGCCTGGGCTGACGGCATTGACCCGTACACCCGACGCTGCCAGTGCCTGGGATAAATTGCTGGAATAGTTCAGCAGTCCTGCTTTGATCGCGCCATATGGGCTGGGTCCCGCGAATGCCTCTACCGCTGCCGTCGTAGAGATAATGACGATAGCGCCCTGACCGGACTTGGAAAGGTGTGGTGTGGTCAGCTCGACGCCACGCCAGGTCGCCAACATGTCGGACTCGAAGTTAGCCCGCCATCCAGCCTCAGAGCTGTCTGCGCCGCCTGCGGAGACATTGGGGACAAAAATATCAATGCCGCCCAGAGTGTCGGCACACTGATTGATCCAGGATTCGAGCGATGCCGCATCTGTGACGTCCACAACGCTGCCACAGGCTTTCACGCCCTTGGCGGTTAATGCCGCGACGGTCTCGTCAACCTCGGCCTCATTGCGCGCGCAGACACCAATATGACACCCCTCATCTGCCAGCGTCTCGGCGATGGCGCGCCCGATACCTTTTGTTGAGCCGGTGATCAGGGCCACTTTATCTTTCAATTGTAGATCCATTATTTTTCTCCTCGGTTTTACGTAATACGGTTCGGTGCTGATATCTGGCGTTTCACTGCTTTTCCAGCAGAGGCTAGGACGGCGACAGCGCCATGAATTCCCTCAATGCTTCACCCTTGGAACATACCCAGCTCTCCAGCGCGGTGATGCGTTTGAAAAAGTGCCCCACAATATATTCATCGGTTGTCGCAATGCCACCGTGCAGCTGAATTGCTTCTTGGGATACTTTTCTACCCACCGTGGTCGCTTTGACTTTTGCGGCTCGAGCAAAGCGCGCAGCGTCGTCGTGCCCGCTGTCTGAGGCGTTGCAGGCGGCGTAAATCAGTGACCGCGTGAGCTCGGTCTGGATCAGCATGTTGGACATGCGGTGCTGTAGCGCTTGAAATGAGGCCAATGGCTGTCCGAACTGCACGCGTTGCTTGGTATAGTCCACGGTGGTATCGAGTGCAGCCTGTGTCGCGCCCAGCGTCTCGGCGCTGCTCAGTGTCATCGCGAGTGCCCGGTAGGCCTCCAAAGCGTCGGAAGCAGGTTGCCCTTGCAGCAGGATGTGGTCGGCTTCGAGCACGACATCGAAGCGGCAGTTCATGCCCCCGCGTCCGTCATGAGTCGGGAAGCTGTCGCATTCAACGCCATCGGCTGCCGTTGGAACCAGCACCCAGGCGAGGCCCTCGGTGTCGGTGCTCTGCGCCAGCACCGCCAGATGAGTCGCGGAGGCGCCAGCGCTAATCCAGTGTTTCGCGCCCAATAGATGCCAGCCCGCGTCGGTTTGAGTCAGTGTGGTGCCAGGCGAGAGTCGTGACGTTGCGTCAGCCTCGTCAATGGCCGCAACTGGTATCAGTTCTCCTTCGGCCACCCGCGGTAAAACGCTTTCTTGCTGTTGGCTGACGCCAATAATGGCGTGAGTCGCTGCCAGTGCATCGATCAGGGGTTCTGTGACGAGGAACTGACCGCACAGTTCGGCCAGTATGGCCATTTCCCGGGTGCCCATTCCCAGTCCCCCAAATTCCTCCGGGACAGGCAGCGCCAGCCAACCCATTTCCGCAAAGGCCTGCCACTGGCCTGGGTCGCTATACACCCCTCCGGCAATGCGTTCCCTTCGCTGGTTGAAGTCGTAGCTGTCGCGCAGGTAGCGCTCGGCCGCGTCCTGCAGCAGGGTCTGGTCTTCAGTCATATGCGCCGACATGAATCAGAGCCCCAGTACATGCTTGGCAATGATGCCGCGCTGAATTTCAGCGGTGCCGCCATAAATCGTCGTGGCGCGACTGTTGATGTATTCGGCCATGGTGGTCACGCATTCGGCAGGTGCGGCGGTGTCGCCGGTGTAGTCGGGCGCGAGCACATCGCTTTGCCATGGCATGGCACTCTGGCCGGCCGCTTCGATCAACAGCTCGGCGCAGCGCTGGCCCAGCTCCGTGCCGGAGACCTTCACCAGAGAGGATAGGGCGCCCGGATTATCGCCCGCTGAAAGGCTCCCTTTGATACGCAGCTCGGTCTGCTCCAGCGCCATCACATCAATCTCAGTCTCGGCCACGCGGTAGGCGTAGGTCGGGTCATCGATGGCGCGACTGTTGGGGTTCGCCATGGCGCGTTGAAGCTTGCCGAGCTGTTTTTTTAGCTCAATGGTGAAATGTTGCCCGCCGCGCTCAAACTCCAGCAGGTACTTGGCTACCGTCCAGCCCTGATTTTCCTCACCCAAAAGGTTGGCAACGGGTACACGAACATTCTCGAAAAATACCTGGCACTGCTCGACCTCACCGTCGAGGCTGGGGAAGGGAGCCACCGTGATGCCGGGGGTCGCCATATCAATCAACAGAAAGCTGATGCCCGCTTGCGGTTTTACGTTTTTGTCAGTGCGCACCAGGCAGAAAATCCAGTTGGAGTGATGCGCCATACTGGTCCAGATCTTGGTGCCGTTCACCACGTAATCGTCACCGTCGCGGTCCGCGG
>JBELDB010000070.1:0-8268 GCA_042094525.1 Congregibacter sp.
ACTGACTGTCCCGAATGCGGGAAACCTGGTTTGAAGAAGCAGATCAGTGCTCCTGCTTTCCGCTTGTCTGGCGGGGGTTGGTACGAGACCGATTTTAAAACCGGAGACAAGAAGAATATTGCGGGGGAGCGCAGCGATAGCGCAGATAAAGCGGCCACCAAAAGCGACTCTGGCGGCGCCTCGGGTGAAAGTGGTAAGAAAACAGAGTCTAAGCCCACTGCTACAGCCAAGACCGACAACTCCAAAGCCAGCTAACGGCAGGAAAAAACCATGGAAACAGCGATGCGAACTCACTACTGCGGCCTGATCGATGACAATCTGATCGATCAGACGGTGACGCTGTGCGGATGGGTAGACCGGCGTCGAGACCATGGTGGCGTCATTTTTCTCGACATGCGCGATCGGGAGGGTGTCGTGCAGGTGGTTTTTGACCCCGACACGGAAGAGCACTTCCAACGCGCAGACAGTGTTCGCAGCGAGTATGTGTTGTGCATCACTGGTCGTGTGCGTGCGCGGACGGCGGAAACGGTTAATCCCAATATGGCCTCCGGGCGGATAGAGGTGCTAGGTAAGAGCCTCGATATTCTCAACGCGGCTCAAACACCGCCTTTTCCTCTCGATGAACACCACTCGGTGGGTGAAGATGTGCGTCTCCGTTACCGGTATATGGATCTGCGTCGTCCAGAGATGCAGCAGAATCTGATCGCCAGAGCGAAGATCACTTCGAGCATTCGGCGGCACCTCGACGATCAGGGTTTTTTAGATATCGAAACCCCGATTCTGACGCGGGCCACGCCCGAGGGTGCGCGGGATTATCTGGTGCCCAGCAGAACCCAACCCGGCGCATTTTTTGCATTGCCTCAGTCCCCTCAGCTTTTCAAGCAACTGCTGATGGTCTCGGGCTTCGATCGCTACTACCAAATCGCACGCTGCTTTAGAGACGAGGATCTTCGTGCGGACCGACAGCCAGAATTTACCCAAATTGATATTGAAACGACTTTCCTCAGTGCTGAGGAAGTGATGTCGATTACCGAGGGTATGGTCCGCAGTCTGTTTAAAGAGCAGCTTGAGGTCGAGTTGGACGCATTTCCGCGCATGACTTGGGCAGATGCCATGGAGCGATATGGCTCCGACAAGCCTGACCTTAGGATTGCGTGGGAACTGATATCGATCGATGACCTAATGTCGAGTGTCGACTTCAAGGTATTCAGCGGTCCAGCTAATGACGCGGGCAGCCGGGTGGCGGCGCTCAAGGTACCGGGTGGCGCATCGCTGTCGCGCAAGGAAATCGATAGCTACACCGACTACGTCGGTGTTTATGGTGCCAAGGGCTTGGCTTGGATCAAGGTGAACGACCGCGCAGCGGGTATCGAGGGTCTGCAGTCGCCGATTATCAAGTTTATGCCCGATGAAACGGTACTCGCGATGCTGGATCGACTCGACGCGGCAGACGGCGACATTTTGTTCTTTGGCGCCGATAAGCGCTCGGTGGTCAACGAGTCGCTGGGCGCACTGCGGCTCAAAGTCGCTGCCGATCTGGGTCAAATTGCTGAAGGATGGAAACCGTTGTGGGTTGTAGATTTCCCCATGTTTGAGCGCGATGAGCGCGGTGGCATGACGGCCTTACACCACCCCTTCACCGCACCTGCGTGTTCTGTGGAGGCGTTACAGGCTGAACCCGAAGCGGCGCTGTCTCAGGCTTACGATATGGTGCTCAACGGCAGCGAGATTGGTGGAGGCTCCGTTCGTATCCATGATCAGGCCATGCAGCAGGCAGTATTTGATCTCTTGGGGATTGACGAGGCGGAAGCTGAATCCAAGTTCGGGTTCCTATTGAGCGCGCTGCGTCACGGTGCGCCGCCGCACGCAGGCCTCGCGTTTGGTCTGGATCGTTTGGTCATGCTGATGGTGGGCGGACAATCTATCCGTGATGTGATTGCCTTCCCTAAAACCCAGAGCGCCCAATGCGTCATGACGGAGGCGCCGGGTACGGTTTCAGACCAGCAATTGCGGGAGCTGTCTCTGCGCCCCCGCCGCACCGACCAACCTGCCGTGGACTGATTCGCGATGGCGGGCCACAGTAAATGGGCGAACATCAAGCACCGCAAGGCGGCGCAGGATGCGAAGCGCGGCAAGCTCTTTACTAAGCTGATTCGTGAGTTGGTGGTGGCCGCGCGAGCAGGCGGCGCTGTGGTTGAGGACAATCCGCGACTGCGGGCAGCAGTCGATAAGGCGCTTGGCGCCAATATGAAGCGAGACACCATTGACAATGCCATTGCGCGTGGCGCTGGCACTGGTGAAGCTGACAGCATGGAGGAGCTGACCTATGAAGGTTATGCTCCGGGTGGTGTGGCGGTGCTCGTTGAAGTGATGACGGACAACCGGAATCGCACGGTCGCTGAAGTGCGGCATGCCTTTACCAAGCAAGGGGGCAATCTGGGCACGGACGGGTCGGTAGCCTATCTGTTTTCTCGGGCCGGGCTCATACAGTTTGCACCGGGCACTGATGAGGAGGCCCTAATGGAGGTCGCTCTGGAGGCAGGTGCCGACGACATCGTGACCGCTGAGGACGGCAGCATCGATGTGATGACGCCTTGGGAGTATGTGACTGAGGTGCGCGATGCACTGGTCGCTGCAGGGCTCGAACCCGCTCAGGCCGAGGTGACAATGTTGCCCAGTACCGAAGTACTGCTGGATGCTGACACCGCTCCAAGCGTCATGGGGCTGATTGACATGCTGGAAGACCTCGATGATGTTCAGAATGTCTACTCCAATGCAGACATACCGGAAGCGGTGCTCGTTACCCTGTAGTGTCCTGTGAGTCGTACCGGGCTCATGATCTTTTCGTCGCAATCGTTCACACTAGGCGCTGGTTTGCGCTGGTTGCCTTCATGACAGTCATTCTTGGCATTGATCCAGGCTCCAGAAAAACGGGGTTTGGTCTCATCCGCGTCGAGCGAAATCAGGCTCATTACGTCTCTAGTGGCACCATCCGTCTACCGGTTAAAGAAGCGCTCGGTGCGCGTCTTCGAGTTTTGTTTGAGTCTCTCTCAGAAATCATTGATACCTATCAACCTACAGTAGCGGCCATTGAAAGTGTTTTTATGGCCAAGAGTGCGGATTCTGCGCTTAAGCTGGGGCATGCCCGGGGCGCAGCGATGGTCGCCTGTGTGACCAACGATCTCGAGGTTCACGAGTATGCAGCGCGACAGATCAAACAATCCGTCGTGGGGACGGGCGCTGCCAGCAAGCAACAGGTCCAGCACATGGTGACCGCGCTGTTGGGGTTGTCCGCGGAGCCCGCTGAGGATGCGGCCGATGGCCTTGCTGCAGCGCTGTGTCACTGCCATACCCAAGGTCTCGCTGGCGCATTAGCGGCCAGTCGCTTTAGGGCAGGGCGTTTAAGGTAAAGTGGCGGCATGATTGGTCAAATTCGAGGCACATTGATAGCGCGCCAGGCGCCTGAGGTTCTGGTGGACGTTGGGGGCATTGGATACGAAATTCAGGTGCCCATGACGACGCTTTACCAATTGCCCGAACTCGGCCAACCCGTCACCTTGCTGACACACTTTGTCGTGCGCGAGGACGCGCAACAACTGTTTGGTTTTGCTGAACCTGCCGACAGACGTTTATTCAGGGAGCTGATCAAGGTCAGTGGCGTAGGACCTCGGTTGGCGCTGACATTACTTTCGGGGATGGATGCCGCTGACTTCGCGCGTTGCCTGCAACGTGATGATGTGGCCGCCCTGGTGGCATTGCCCGGCGTGGGCCGAAAGACGGCAGAGCGCCTGTTGGTGGAGATGCGCGACAAGGCGGGGGATTGGCTTGATGAACTCTCTCCTGAGTCAGCCGCGCGAGCGGAGACCGGCAAGCCGAGTGCCCATGGCAATGACCAACGCGCGGAAGCCGAGCAGGCACTTGTCGCCCTGGGCTACAAGCTGACGGAAGCCGCGAAGCTAATCGCAGCTGCCGATGCGGCTCCAGACACGCCCAGTGAAGAGTTGATCAGGCTCGCACTGCGTATCGCTGGAGGTGCCAAGGGATGACAGGATTACGGGGAGGTGAGGGGCGGTGGTGATCGAGACCGATCGTCTTGTGGCGGCTGAGTCGGGCGACCATCGCGACCATCGCGACGACGCGATGGATCGCGCGATTCGACCACGAAGGCTCGACGAGTACATCGGGCAACGTGCGGTGCGGGAGCAAATGGAGATCTTTCTGTCGGCGGCGCGCGGCCGAGGGGAACCGCTAGACCATACCCTGATCTTCGGCCCGCCAGGTCTGGGCAAGACCACACTCGCTAGCATCATTGCGGAGGAAATGGGTGTCCAGCTGAAGACTACCAGCGGGCCCGTTTTGGAAAAGGCCGGTGACATTGCGGCCCTGATGACCAATCTTGAGCCCGGTGATGTGCTGTTTATCGACGAGATTCATCGGCTGAGCCCTTACGTTGAAGAGATCCTTTACCCCGCTATGGAGGACTATCAGCTCGATATCATGATTGGCGAAGGGCCAGCTGCGCGTTCCATTAAGCTGGATTTACCGCCCTTTACGCTGGTCGGTGCGACGACGCGCGCCGGTCTGCTGACTTCGCCCCTGCGTGATCGGTTCGGCATTGTGCAGAGGCTCGAGTTCTACGACGCGGCAGAGCTCACTGAAATTGTTAAACGCTCAGCCGGCATTCTCGATATTCCCGGCGATGACGACGGCGCGGTGGCCATTGCTAAGCGCTCCAGAGGCACGCCTCGTATCGCTAATCGGCTGCTTCGACGCGTGCGCGATTATGCGGAGGTGAAGGCCGATGGCGCTGTAACTGGCGACACCGCGGAGGCTGGGCTGGACTTGCTGAGTGTTGACGCTCAAGGTTTTGATCATTTGGACCGTCGCTTACTGCTTACCATGATTGAGAAGTTCGATGGCGGCCCAGTGGGGGTGGACAGTTTAGCCGCAGCACTGTCCGAGGAGCGCGGCACGATTGAGGATGTACTGGAACCGTTCCTGATCCAGCAAGGCTTTATATTGAGAACGCCGCGCGGTCGGATCGCGACCCGACACGCCTATGCACATTTTGGCATTGCTTTTCAGGGATCGGCGGCAGAGACCCTCAGCCTCGACCTGGATGAGTCGCCGTGACAGCGGAATTTTCGCTGCCGATTCGGGTCTATATCGAAGACACCGACGCCGGGGGCATTGTTTACTACGTCAATTATCTCAAGTATTTGGAACGGGCCCGTACTGAGTTAATGCGGACTTTCGGTTTGGAACGAGCGGCTGTCTCGGATGCGGGCTGGAACTTCGTCGTGTCGGATGTGTCTCTCACCTACCGGGAGCCTGCGCACCTAGATGATCAATTGCACGCAACCGCAGCGATATTGGGGGTGGGTGGCGCGACAATTGCATTCCGTCAGACCGTACGACGGGATGATGCAGTGCTGGTATCGGGGCAGATCCAGATCGCCTGCGTGAATCGCGACAATGGCCGACCCCGACGGCTAGATGCGGATCTTCGGAAACAACTAGAGGCGACATTACCCGCCGTGGAGGAGGCTACATGACGCAAGAGCTGGGCTTAATGGAGCTCATTTTTGGCGCCAGCACGCTGGTACAGGCGGTCATGCTCATATTGGTGCTGGCCTCGGTGTCTTCTTGGTTCCTGATTGTGCAGCGCGTGATGCTGATGCGCCGCACCGACGACGAGCTGCTGGTGTTTGAGGAGCGATTTTGGTCTGGCATCGATCTGGCCCAGCTATATCGCGAAGGCAATCAAGCGGTTGCCGACGGCCAATTGCCCACCGGCGTTGAAAGTTTATTTCGCGCTGGCTTCAAGGAGTTCTCGCGTCTGTCACAACAATCCGATATGGATGCCGATGCGATTCTCGAGGGGTCGCGGCGCGCCATGCGTGTGGCACTGATGCGAGAGACGGATCGGATCGAACAACATCTCCCTTTTCTGGCATCGGTGGGCTCCACCAGCCCCTATATCGGACTGTTGGGAACGGTATGGGGCATCATGCATTCCTTCAGGGGGCTGGCCAACGCGACGCAAGCCACATTGGCGACGGTCGCGCCCGGGATCTCAGAGGCGCTGATCGCCACGGCCATGGGGCTGTTTGCCGCCATTCCTGCCGTATTGGCATACAACCGGCTCGCCGCACGTAGCGACGCACTGCTCAATCGGTACGAAACGTTTCTCGATGAGTTCTCGGGGGTTCTGCAGCGCCAGACGTATGCGCTGAAAGCGAATCAATCGCAGAGGCCCTGATCATGCGTCGGCGTCGGATGCTCGCAGAAATCAATGTAGTGCCCTACATCGATGTCATGTTGGTACTGCTGGTGATTTTTATGGTGACAGCACCCATGCTCATGCAGGGGGTCGAGGTGGACCTACCTGATGCCGATGCCACGCCAGTCAAAGATCAGGACGCCGAGCCGTTGATCGTCTCGATCAACGATCGCGGCGAACTTTTTCTTAATCTGGGCGCCAACGAAAAGCAGGCGCTTGAGCTGGCGACGATTCGGCAGCGGGTGGCCGCCGTGCTGAGACGCACACCCGAGAAGCCGGTGCTCGTTTGGGGTGATCAGAGGGTTGCCTACGGCGACGTCGTAGTTGTCATGGCAGCGCTGCAAGAGGCCGGGGCACCCACAGTGGGCCTGGTGACCGAGAGTCCGGCTGGTAACTGATGTCAGCTGACCGTCTGCTCTTTACGGGACTGCCTGCCATGCTGACCCTTGCACTGCATGGGGGGGTGATATTGATGTTGGTGGTTCGTTGGACGGGTCCCAGTGAGGTGATCGCGGCCGCTCCCAGCATTCAGCCGATTCAAGCCAGACTGGTTCAGGCAGAGGCCCTGAGACCCAAGCCAAAGCCAAAGCCCAAGCCAAAGCCAAAGCCCAAGCCGAAACCGAAACCGGAGGCCAAACCAGCGCCCGAACCGGCGCCTGAGCCACCGGCTGAGCCCAAACCAGCTGAGATCGAGCAGCCAGAGCCCGCGCCGGCACTGGATGCGGAGCAGTTGGCAGCACTGACCCGCGATGAGCTCGACGCCCTTGTCGACGCAGAGATAGCGGCCTCCAGTGCAGGTGAGCCCAGCCTTCGCGATGTGGTGGCCGCAACGATCCGTGCATCGGTCATCACCCGCTGGACCCGGCCACCCAGTGCTCGTAACGGTATGGTGTCGATATTGTCGATACAATTGGTCCCCACGGGCGAAGTGGTGGGTGTGAGCGTTTTGCAGTCCAGCGGCAACACCGCCTTCGACCGCAGCGCCATGACGGCAGTCGAACGGACAGGACGATTTCCCGAGGTTGCCAAGCTGGATAACCGGACATTTGAGGCTAACTTTCGGCGATTTCAGCTGATATTCAAGCCTGAGGATTTGAGGTACTAAACAGTGTTAGCGAGACGTTGGTCTATCTTTTTTGTTCTGCTGCTGGCATCGGCTGCCCGCGGAGAGTTGCAGATCGAAATCAATCAGGGCGTCGAAAATCCAACGCCAATTGCTGTTGTACCGTTTGCCTGGCAAGGGGTCGGTTCTGCCCCTGAGGATGTTGCTCAGATCGTTGATTCGGATCTAGCACGGAGTGGCCAATTCTCGCCGCTCAGCCGGCGCGATATGTTGAGTTACCCCACCCGTGAATCGGAGCTTTTTTTCAGGGACTGGCGGGCGATTTCTGCCGAGTACGTGCTGATTGGAAGGGTGAGTGTGGGGTCACAGGCGCGAATTGATTTTCAGCTGTTTGATACGACCCGCCAAGAAGCCGTGGCTGACGGGACGGTGACGGGTCCGGTGACGGAGCTTCGCATGTTGGCGCATCGGGTGTCTGATTCGGTTTATGAAACGCTGACGGGTATTCCTGGTGCCTTTGCAACGCGACTACTTTATGTCTCGGTAACACGTAATCCGGACGGCAAGGATTTTTACCGTCTCACCCTGGCGGATGCTGACGGGCGCCGGCCCATTGTCCTTATGGAGGGCCGCGATCCTATTTTATCTCCGGCGTGGTCGCCGGACGGCACCGAGGTGGCCTATGTCTCTTTTGAGACCTCTCGCCCAGCAATTTATAGACAGAATCTGCGCACCGGCGAGCGTGAGCAATTAACGAATTTCAAAGGCCTGAATAACTCCCCCGCTTGGTCACCCGATGGCAACAGTATGGCGCTGGTGTTATCCAAGGACGGTAATCCTGACGTCTACCTATTGAATCTGAAAAGTCGCGCTTTGACGCGCCTGACCCGCCACTATGCAATCGACACCGAACCTACCTGGA
>JBELDB010000071.1:0-4974 GCA_042094525.1 Congregibacter sp.
ACGATGCAGAATCGCAGCACCGTCTCGCCTTCATGTTTGGTGGGCGTGACCAGACCATCGCCACGTTCCAGTAACGCGTCACTCCACTCCCTGTATTGCTCTGGCGTCCAGCCAATGCGGCGAAAGACGCAAATCGACAGACGTTGCTCGGTGACCATTTCCAGATTGGGATGTGCCTCAATCATGGCCGCTGCCTCTCGGGCGCAATCCAGAGTCACTTCCACGGCGTCCGCGTAGGCCTTTGTCCCGTGCACAGCGAGGCTGAACCAGAATGGCAGGCCGCGCGCGCGGCGTGACAAGTGATGCGCATAGTCACTGGGGTTCCAGATGCCGTCGTAGAACACTTCTAGATAGTCGCCGTGCTGTCGGTGCGCTTTGCGCGCTTTTTCCGGATCCGCGTAGATCAGCGCGCAACAATCAAACGGAGCAAACAGCCATTTGTGGGGGTCCACGATAAAGCTGTCCGCGCGTTCAATGCCATTGAACAGTGCCCGGGTTGAGGGCGCAGCCAGTGCCGCGCCGCCATAAGCACCGTCGACATGAAACCAGAGGTCTTCTTTGGCGCAGAGCTCGCCGATTCCCTGCATGTCGTCGATAATGCCGAGATTAGTGGTGCCGGCAGTGCAAGCGACTGCAAACAGGCGGGCTCTGTCTTCCGCGCTGAGTTCAGCAATTGTGGCCGCGACATCGCCCCCCGTGAGCTGGTGGCCGCCTGATTCGACCAAGTCGGCATCCATGACCTGTGCCGCTTGATCTACTGATGCGTGTGCGCCGCGAGATGAGATAATCAGCCCCCGTTGGCTACTGAGCTTGGGGTGCTTTTGGCGCCAATCGTGGCGCGCCGCCACTAGGGCTGAGAGATTGCCTGCAGTGCCCCCGCTGACAAAAACGCCGCCTGCCTCTGCAGGGAACCCTGTGATATCCGCTATCCACCGTAGCGCCTGGTTTTCTGCATAAATGGCGCCGGCACCCTCGAGCCAACTGCTCGCGCAGATATTGGAAGCACCTACCACCAGATCAAAGAGTGTCGAGACCTCCGATGGGGCCGTTGGCACAAACGCCAGATAACGCGGGTGGTCTTCTGAAATACATGCGGGGGCGAGGGTTTCGATAAAGAGTTTTAGCGCCTCCTCACCTCCCAGACCGTCCTCCGTAATGGTCTGGCCGGCCAGTTCCTCTAACTTCGTTTGCGGTAATGGATGGTCAATTGTTGGCGGATCCATCCGCAGACGATCCATAGCATAGGCGAGGATCGATTCGGACAGTTTTTCTATATCGGGTTTGACCTGATGCACGGCGACTACCTGTCAGTGATGTTGGAGCGTGACCTAGGTCACAAAATAGTGTTGTGATGAATCACGCGCCCTCGAAGGCGATTCATAATTCTGCCACAGACGGTGCGAGTGGCGCGGTCTCAAGTGGATTATGCCCCTTGCGGCGCTCAGGTTGCTCGAGGCCATTTACCTGATTCTGTCGTCTGCATTCGAAGCCATAGAGGGCCCTTTGGCTGTTCACTGCAAAAGCGTTGTGCGGAATCCATCGCACAGCAGCCCGGTTAGATGACTTGATGCCAACTTTAATGCGCTTTTCTCCGAAGCGAGACTGCCCCACCCAGAGAACCTGATGTGTGATACCTAAGCCGTTTTTGATTTCCACGAAGGTCTTTCCTATCAGTGACCGTCGCAGGTGTTGCAGACGCCGCTTTCGTAAGAAATTTCTCATTTTTCCGTCATCCTTGACTCCCCGCAGCGGGCAACTAATTGAGTTGCGCAATCTTCGCTGCAGCCTGCTGATTGTTGTGATATTCGTTCTTTGCCCGCTCTGTATTTTGACCCGAGAATCGAGCGTCTGGAGTCGCGTGACCAAAGTGCGTCGATAAGGCCTCTGCTACGGCAGGGTGCGCGATCTTGCCGTCGGTGACATTGACGCCAGCCGCAAAGTGACTGTCTTTTGACAGCGCAGAGCCGGGGGTTTCATTGGCTAGTCTAAGGACATAGGGCAGGGTCGCGTTGGTTAATGCCATGGTCGACGTTTTGGCGACCGCCCCAGGCATATTGGCTACGCAGTAGTGCACCACATTGTCGATAACATAAGTGGGGTCAGCGTGGGTGGTGGGTTGCGAAGTCTCGAAGCAGCCCCCTTGATCGATGGCGACATCTACCATCACGGTGCCAGGCTTCAACTGATGAAGCATATCGCCGGTGATGAGCTTTGGCGCCGAAGCTCCCGGTATCAGTACAGCGCCGATGATCAGATCGGCTTCGCAGGCGTATTCTTCGATCGCCTCTGCTGTTGAAAAGACGGTGCGGAGTTGGCCGCGGTACTGCTCGTCCAATTCACCTAGCCTGGTGACAGATCGGTCCAGTACCGTCACGTCGGCACCCATACCCAGAGCGACCCGGATCGCACTGCTACCGACGACACCACCTCCCAGTACAAGCACTTTTGCGGCTGCCACGCCGGGCACACCGCCCAGTAGCATGCCGTTGCCGCCTTGATGGATCTCCATGTGGTGCGCGCCTGCCTGCACTGACAATCTGCCCGCGACCAGACTCATGGGTGCCAAGAGGGGGAGGCCACCCTGCGGCGAGGTGATTGTCTCGTAGGCAATGCAGGTTGCTCCAGAATCCATTAACAGCTGTGCTTGCTGGGGATCCGCAGCTAAGTGAAGGTAGGTGAACAGCACCTGCCCCGGCCGAAGTTGCCGGCACTCGTGTGGCTGTGGCTCTTTCACCTTGACGATCAGTTCGCTTTGAGCAAATACCTGATCGGCAGTTTCAGCCACTGTCGCCCCTGCGGTGCGGTACAGATCATCATTGAAGCCAATGGCATCACCAGCGCCGGATTCGATGAGCACGGTGTGGCCGGCTGAAACGACTTCCCTGACCCCGGCCGGTGTCATACCGACGCGGAATTCTTGCGCTTTAATCTCTTTTGGGACACCGATCTGCATGGCGTTGACTCCGACAATGTGTTGATCGGCATTTTGCTTATTTGCACCCCAGCGGAGAAGGTCATAAAGACCTATTTTCAGCCAAAAATAAGCAATCAAATATTTTAATGCCCCTTAAAATAGTCATAATAACTATTAAATATTCCCATATAAGCGATATTATCTTTAGTGACGCGGGATTACCTGTTGGGTGGAGGGGGTTGATTCGGTGAATGGTCAGTCACATCAGCTAGACAAGATCGATAGGAATATTGTGCGGATTTTGCAACGCGATGCGCGGATCCCGCATACGGAATTAGCGCGAAAGGTTGGGCTCAGTACGACGCCCTGCAAAGAGCGCGTCAGACGCCTGGAGCGTGATGGCGTGATCCAGCATTATCAGGCGGTACTGAATCCGGACGCGCTGGACAGAGGGTTGGTGGTGTTTGTGCAGATCAGTTTGAATCGCACATCGCAGGATATTTTTGAGGCTTTTACTTCGGCTGCCGTGGATTTGCCAGAGGTGCAAGAGTGTTACCTGGTATCGGGTAATTTCGACTACTTGTTAAAGGCCCGGGTCGCCGATATGAACGCCTACCGCATCTTGTTGGGTGAAACGCTACTGACCTTGCCGGGAGTGCTGGACTCCTCAAGTTATGTGGTCATGGAGCAGGTCAAGGAATCGCTTATGTTGCCTGTCCCGATATAAAGAGCTCTCGGGCGATAATAGGGGCAGTAGAGTCGACATCTCGCCTTAGTTGGGGGTGTGTCCTTGGGAGGTCGGGCAGTTGAGTGAGCTGAGCACAAGGCCGTAATGACATGACAATGAAGAGACTGATCTCGGGGCTCGCTGCCATCTTGATCGTTCTGGTCGGGGCTGCAGGATTCATCGCGATCCGCTACTCCCCCGATCAGATTGCGAGATGGTTTTTGCCGGCGGATGTGACTCTGAACGGGCTTTCCGGGTTGTCATTTGGGTGGAGCGGGGGCGGCATTGAGCAGCTCGACATCACATTGCCCCAGGGTCAGTTGGTTGCTGAAGAGACGCGGTGGAGGTGGCAGCCCAAATTATCGACCACGTTGCCAGTGCGACTGGTCTCGATTTCTGCGGACGAGATCACATGGGTTGCATCAAGCCAGTCTGCGTCCACACCCGCCGCCGCATCACTGGAGCTTCAGATAGACGACTTCCGCAAGTCGACCTGGTGGCCAGCAGTGGAGACGGTCGAAGTTGAAGTGAACCGACTATCGCTGGATTTCGCCACAGACCGCGCCCTGGTCACTATGAAAGCGCCAATTTCGTTTCGACAAGGCACGTTGGCAGCGCAGTTGGGAGATCAGCGCATGGATATGATGTGGACCCAGCAAGCTGCTACCCACTGGCAAATGAGCGCCTCTCTTTCGGGGCCCAGAGAGCTGACTGCGGAGTGGGTAGTGCAGACCCATGATGATCAATTGATGTTAGAGGGTGAACTGCAATTGGCCGATCTGCCGATATCGCACAGCAACATCGCAGTCACGCTAAATCCTTTTTTGAGCAGTAATAGCAATACTCCCATGCTGTCATTCTCCGCGATGACAGATGCGCCAATCCCTCAGCTTGCTGAGGGAAGAGTGATCGGACTTCAGGTGCGTGGGCACGTTGCGGCTAATGGGGCTGGCCACGTTTCAGCCGAGATGGCTCTGTCGGCGTCGCCGTTTGAGGCCGAGAGGCTGGGTGGAGATATTCGGGTAACCTGGGGTGAATCGTTTGCTGCGCCGCAAGTCAGGCTGGTGGGCGGTGAGCTCAACCTGCTGGACGTCGCCTTGGGCGACCAACAGCTATCGCAGCTAGAAACGGGGCTGTCTGGAGAATGGGACTATGAGACAGGCGTTGGCGCCCTCGACACTGAAACACTCAGTCTCACAGTCAGCGACGAGGAGTGGATTGCGACCATTCACAGTAGCGGTCTGTCAATGAATATCAGCGCTGAGAGCGTCAGTGCCAGTGGCTCTATACAGATCGACGCGCAGGCTGAAGGTAAAGCCTTGCCCAGTCTTGA
>JBELDB010000071.1:5074-8237 GCA_042094525.1 Congregibacter sp.
TGGAACGCCTGGCACCCTCCAGTATCAGCCGTCTATTGACCCTTCACAGATCGACCAGCGCGTGGGTGCCGTCGCTGCGGCGTTGTCAAATTTACGGTTCGAACAGCTTGATGCGGACATCACCTTGGATGAGGAGGGCGTGATGTTTTTGAGCACGTCCGTGCTCGGCAGTAACCCGGACTATCAGAATGGGCGGCAGGTAAAATTGAATTTGACTCTAGAGAACAATCTGCTCAGTCTATTGCAAAGTCTGCAAACCATTGAGTCCGTAAACTTGTGGGTGACGCGGCAATTTAAGCAGCAAAATTGAAGTTGGAGCGAGGTTGATATGTCAATACGACACTGTTTCGCCATAATGGTTCTGGCAGCGGGGTCTTGGAGCTGTACCCCCACTGTCGCGGTAGCCCCAGAGGGGCCCATTGAGCTCAATATCAACGTCAAGATCGAGCACGAGATTAAAGTTCAGGTCGATAAGGAACTGGACGACCTCTTCGCTGACGACAGCGAGCTCTTTTAGAAATCCCGGATTGCCATGTTGCGAGGAGGAGACTATGAATAGATTGACGAAATTGATCCTGGCGGTATGTCTGACCTTTGCCACGTTGACTGCGGTGGCGATGGATTTGAATACGGCCAAATCACGAGGTTTTCTCGGAGAGCAGCAGAATGGGTACCTGGGCTTGGTTGATCGCAGTGCGCCAGCAGACGTAAAAAGCCTCATGCAAAAAGTGAACGAGCAGCGTCGTGCGAATTATCAGTCGATCGCCCGAGCCAATGAGCTACCGCTTCAGTCTGTGGAATCTCTTGCGGGTCAAAAGGCGATAGACAAGACGTCTCGGGGGAATTACGTTCAGGCCCCCAATGGGCAATGGGTCAAGAAGTAACGCTCTGGTAGCCCTAGATTACTCAGTCTCTGATCTGGTCGGACCTAGACCTAGACCTAGACCTAGACCCAGAGCAGTATCAGAAAGGCCACAGTGGTTGGCAGGCGCCCGCAGGCACAATATTGGTGAAGTCTGACCCCGTGTCGCTTCTATCAAGCACTTTCCAGGAGCCGCCGCTGCCACTCGGCAGCTGCCAGGTGCCATCAGTGATCTTCCCCGCCAGAATATCTGCACCAAACGTGGCCCAACCGACCTGATTACCCTGAGCAAGGCTAACGTTGGTGAAGATACCTTGGAACTGCGTTCCGTCCCAACGTGTGGCGATCATTCCTCGATCGGCGTAGTCGCCAAATAAGAATAGATCGGCGTGACGTAACCGCAGCTCGTCATGTTCGCTCTGCCAGGTGCCATTCAAGGTGGCGTTGTTATTAGAGATGTGTGGCATATCCACCTTGTCCGTATTGAAATTGGCGAACGAGCTGGGGATCAGCGCACTGGTTTGGGTGCCATCCCAGGATTGACCAGCGCCAGCCTCACCGAACCGGTACACCCCGCTGAAGCGGCCAGCCTCCGAAATGCGGAAGGAGAACTGCCCGTATTGGTCGCCATTGGTAAAGACCCCCGCAATGCAGTCTGAGGTCACTACCTCACCGAACAAGATGCCGACGCTGCCGTAGTCGCCGATGACAACGTTGTCCGTTTGAATCAGTTTTAGCTGTCCAAAGCTTGAGTCCCAGGTGCCGCCAAAGAGGCCATCGGACATCGGCAGCTGGCTCAGATCTACCTGTTGTATCGCTGTGCTCGTGGCGATATCGGGTAGAGCGATATCCACGATTTTGGGAGTCTGCGCCGCTGGCTCTCCCGGCAAAAAGGCTAAAGCAACGGCGGGTATAATGGCTGCAAGCTGGCGGTTCATCTTGGTAGCTATTTTCAACATGCGCTAATCTCCATCCCGGACTGCGCTCAATATTACATTTCCCTGTGGTGTTGATGAAGCAATCGCTGGCAATACCCTCAGGAACCTGAGTAAGAGCATGAGAGTGGTCTGCCCAATTTCCCCTGGCACTGAAAAGCCAGATCCGCGATGTCCTCAATAGAACTTAATGTGTTGCGGGAGGTCGGTCATTTCCGGGCGGTCTCTTATGGGGACGGCGGCCCGGAGGGGAGCCTCGCAGCAGCCGCTGCACTACGGCGGCTCTCTGCGGTGGTGATAGCAAAGGCAGGACATTTGCCGCTGACGTGTGCAGCAGAAGCTGATACTCCGCATTGGTTTCGCGAAGATCCGACAGGACTCCGTTGAGGGCGTCGGCGTCTAAGTCTGACGCTCGCACCATATTCATTAGTCGCTGATCAACGATACGTAGTTCTTGTCTTAGTGACTGGGCGATGGGCCGTTGTTCCTCAAGTATCTGCCTGATCGCAGCGCGAGTCGCCTGATCCAAATCGGCAGTCGCCCACGCCATAGGGGGGGGAGGTCGCCGAGAGCCACTGACCCATTCTCCTGTCAGTGCTCCGACGAGTAACAGGTTGATTGCCACAGAAATCAACAACATTGGGTAACTGACTGAGCGTTTACTCATTGGATGTCACCTCCGGTATTGGATTGAGGAGGGAGAACTCTGTTGCCGACCAGTCCTCGACACTGTTCGCCCCCTGCAGACCCCAGAAGAAGCCGATCATTATCGGCGTAGCGGCAAACGCTAGGCGTTGCCAGCCGACTAGGGGGCTCAGCAAATCGTCGATGAAGGAGAGCCACCACTGCCGCTCCGGAGACGCCTGAGGTGGTAAAGATTCTGGCAGCGAAAACGGGTGAAGTTGTGGTTGCGCATCCCATAGATCTAGTAGCGAGTCGAGGCTCGCAGCTGTGTTTCTCTGCGCCCGCAAGTCAGTAGATTGCGTCAGCAGCATCAGCATGGCTTCCCGCTCTGCTTCAGGCCAGCGATCGGGTATGGCGCCATAGGCATCAAGGATGTCTTTGGCACGTTCCAGCGACAGTGCCGGTTCAGACTCGGACGTTTTCATGTGGATTCCTCAAATATTGTTTCAGTTCTCGGCGCGCCCTGACCAGCAAGGATTCTAGGGCGCGAACCGAAATGTCCATGATTTGCGCGACATCCCGGTTTGGCAGGGATTGGTAATAGGTCAGGATGAGTGCGGTTCGATGGCGCTGGGACAATGCGCTGATGGCGGTGGTCAATTGCCGATGGGTTTCTTGTGTCTGTAAGAGGGTCTCAGGGCTCTCGCCTGAGCCGATGATTGTGTCGGCGTTTTCTTTCAGG
>JBELDB010000072.1:0-8196 GCA_042094525.1 Congregibacter sp.
ACAGCTCGTTGGCCTCCATCTGCCTGACCCAGCGATGGCTCTTCATGATGTCGAGAACAGACTGATTCACCAGTGACCGGCCGTAGATATAGCACTTCACGTTGCGCTCGCGGGACAGCTTGCCCACAACCGGAATCATGGCCTCGGCCAAAGCCTCCCGCTCTTTCCAATCGGAAAAATAATCATCGGGACGCGGGCGTTTTCTGTCTTCTGTCACGGGGGCTCCTGTTATCGTTAACGGGCTCTGAATGGCCCGGCCGCGATCATGCCGCTTTCCGGCAGTCTCCTGCGGCCCTATGGCCGGCGCGTATTATCAGAGGTGCACCTGCATCGAAGCAACCTCAACTGCACTTTTTCAGTGGTTACCGGCCAGTCTCGCCACTAAAATAGCGGGCCCAGCTGATGACTGACGCTATGTTTCGCCCTCTGATCAAGGACACGCCCTGGCCTGCTACCCCGGGGACCCGCACAGCTCTGGGCCCAGTACCCGGCGCAGCGAGCACCGCCGCCATTGCGGAACTGGCTTTGCGCAGTGAGGCAGACCGACTCATCGTAGTTTTGGTTGCCAGCTCTGCTGATGCCAATATTCTGGAGCGTGAGCTTCCTCTGTTTTTGCCAGAGCCCACTCCAGTCCTGACGCTTCCCGACTGGGAAACACTGCCCTACGATCATTTTTCTCCTCATCAAGACATCGTTTCGCAGCGGCTCCGCACATTCTATGAGCTACCGAAGCTGCGCCGGGGCATTGTGATTCTGCCCATTACCACCGCCATGTTACGGACCCCCCCGCAGCACTATATCGAGGGCAACACACTCGATTTGAGTGTGGGGGACACCTTTGATGCTGACGGCTTCACCAAGAGCCTCGCGCGCAATGGCTATCGCTCCGTTGAGACTGTTTTCGAACATGGCGAGTTTGCAGTGCGAGGCGCACTGTTAGATGTATTCCCGATGGGGAGCGACGCACCCTATCGGATCGATCTCTTGGACGATGAGGTTGAAACCCTCCGAACCTTCGATCCTGAAAGCCAGCGCACCGTAGACCGTGTCGAGCAAATCAAATTGATGCCTGCCCGGGAGTTCCCTATGGGCGGCGATGCTACTCACAGGTTTCAGATGGCGTGGTTCGAGAGCTTCGATGGAGATGCCGATTTATGTCCGGCTTTTACCGAAATCAGTGCCGGCCGGGTGCCAGGCGGCGCAGAGTATTACCTGCCGCTTTTCTTTGAGCGATGCGGCTCGGTGTTTGACTACCTCCCGGACAATGCCGCGCTGGTGCTGCTGGGCGATCATCACGGCGCTGCCCAGCGTTATTGGTCTGAGATCACCAATCGCTTTGACGAGTACGGCATTGACCCCAGACGTCCTCTACTCCCCCCTCAGCGCGGCTTTATTCCGGTTGAAGATATCTATGCCGCGCTGGGCGACTACGCCGTTCTCGAACTCAAAACAGACGAACTGTCACCCACCCATGCGCGGACAACACTCAAACCAACACCGCAGCTGACAGACGCAGATGGCGCCGGCGCCTACCAAGAAAAGCTGGCGCGCTTCATAGAAGACCATCAGGGCCCCGTGCTGCTCTGCGCAGAGAGCCAGGGCCGCCGTGAACTGCTACTGGAAAATCTGGCCAAAGCAGGGCTTTATCCAGAGACCTGCGAAAACTGGCCATCGTTTGTCGGCAGCCGGGTCGATTTTGGGATCACGGTAGCACCGGTAGATCGTGGCCTCTACGCCGGCCCCGGACAGCCCACCTTGATCTGTGAAGCGCAACTGTTTGGGCAGCGCGTGGCTCAAAGACGCCGTCGCACAACCCGGGATGAAACCGATACCGACGCGATCATTCGGGATCTAACGGAGCTCAGACAAGGACTACCCGTGGTGCACATGGAGCATGGGGTCGGCCGCTACCTCGGGCTTCAGATACTGCACATCGACTCGGACCCGGCGGAGTTCCTGCTACTGGAGTATGCCGAGGGCAACAAGCTATATGTGCCCGTGGGCTCACTCCATTTGATTAGTCGGTACACCGCAGGTGATCCTGACACGGCGCCACTGCACAGACTGGGGAGCGAGCAATGGGAAAAAGCGCGGCGCAAGGCACGCGAACGCGCCGCTGATGTGGCGGCTCAGCTGCTCGATGTCTACGCGAGACGCGAGGCCCGGGTTGGTCACGCACACGCGCTCGATGAAACCAAGTGGCAACGGTTCTGCGAAGGCTTTCCCTTTGAGGAGACGCCGGATCAAGCCGCCGCAATTAAGGCTGTGAAAACTGACATGTGCGCCCCCAAGGTGATGGACCGCCTCGTCTGCGGTGATGTGGGCTTTGGCAAAACCGAGGTCGCCATGCGCGCGGCGTTCATTGCGGCGCAGAATGGCCGCCAAAGTGCGATTCTGGTGCCCACCACCCTGCTAGCTAACCAGCACCACGCCAACTTCCGTGATCGGTTTGCGGACTGGCCCTACACCGTGGAGGTCGTCTCTCGCTTCCAATCGGCAAAAGATCTCGAGGGCATCATTACCCGGGTACAAAGCGGCGAGGTCGATATTCTGGTCGGCACCCACAAACTACTGCAGAGTGATTTCAAGTTTCATGATCTCGGCCTTTTGATCATTGACGAAGAACATCGCTTTGGCGTGAAGCAGAAGGAAGCGATCAAAGCGCTGCGCGCCGAGGTCGATATTCTGACCATGACCGCCACGCCCATTCCGCGCACCCTCAATATGGCGCTCGGCGGCCTGCGCGACCTCTCGATCATTGCAACACCACCCGCACGCAGACTGTCCATCAAGACCTTTATCCGCGAACACAGCATTGCGCTGGTGAAGGAAGCCGTATTGCGCGAGACACTGCGTGGAGGACAGGTGTTTTATCTCCACAACGAGGTCAAAACCATCGAAGAAACCGCGCGGAAACTCGGCGAACTTCTACCTGAACTGTCGATAGGCGTGGCTCACGGGCAGCTGCGTGAGCAATCCCTGGAAAAGGTCATGTCGGACTTTTATCACCAGCATCACCACATTCTGGTGTGCTCTACCATCATCGAAACCGGCATCGACATCCCCAACGCGAACACCATTATCATCGAGCGCGCTGATAAATTCGGTTTGGCTCAGCTACACCAGCTCCGCGGTCGCGTGGGTCGATCTCATCACCAAGCCTATGCCTATCTGCTCAGCCCACCGCGCTCTGTCATTACCTCCGACGCACAAAAACGCTTGGAAGCGATTGAGGCCGCCGGCGACCTTGGTGCGGGGTACCAGTTGGCATCTCACGATATGGAAATTCGCGGCGCGGGTGAACTCCTGGGTGCCGAGCAATCCGGGCAGATCAATCAGGTCGGTTTTTCGCTCTATCTCAGCATGCTCGAGAGTGCCGTCGCAGCCCTGCGCAGAGGCGACATTCCGGATATCGACCAACCCCTGGACACGGGCACAGAGGTGAAACTCCACGTGCCGGCTCTGATCCCGGAAGATTATCTTCCGGATATCACTACCCGCTTGGTACTTTACAAGCGCATCGCGCAAGCCAACTCCCCAGAGCAGCTGCGCGACATTCAGGTGGAGATGATCGATCGCTTCGGCTTGCTGCCTGAGCCGATTAAAAATCTGTTCACCGCAGCACTGCTCAGGGTGCGAGCACAAGCGCTGGGCATCAGCGAAATCGATATCACAGATGAGGGTGGTAGTATCGAGTTCACCACCACAACAGTTGTGGAGCCTGCTGATATCGTGACGTTAATCCAATCTGATCCTCTCTGCTACAGCCTGTCGGGAAGCGGCAAGCTCAGGGTAAAGAAATCACTGCCCACCCTCGAAGCGAGAGCAGAATTTGTGGAAAACCTGATCTCGCCATGGCTGGAAGCGGCATGATGGATCGCCCGCCTCACTCAACCTCCATACTGCTCGCACTTCTGTGGCTGCTGAGCGCACCACTGCATGCTGCGCCACTGCCCGGGGGGTTTGCGCACTCCGGCTGGTACCAGTTTGAAGTCATTGTCATGATCGACACCCGATCAGAGACACTTGAAAGCGAAACTTGGCCGCTGCTGCCCACCGTGGGCTACCCAGCCCGCTGGCGCTGGCTCCAGAGTGAAGCGGCGCAAGAGGCGCTGGTCGAGGCACACCCTGGGGCGACGGTGACCAGTAGCCCCTCTGGCCATATCGCCGTGCGCTTGCCCACACTGCCAGCACCGCGGTGGCAACCGGCACCGTCGACCCTGACCGAAGGCGACATGAGCGTCATCGATGAGTTGATCGCAGTCAGCGAGGGCTCCGATACGTTTTCACTCTACTACTCCCCGAACGATACGGATCTGGACGCGACCGAAAACGCCGAACAGCAGCCGCCCCGGCCCATGTTGCCCTTCGAAGAAATTGCGCCGGCTCCAGAGGAAACCTCTCCACTGCTCGCCCTAGATTCACTCGGCGTGGCGATGCCCGACAACTCAGTCGCCGACACTGCGATCAACATCCCTTTTGCGCCCGCTGTAGAGGCAGTCTCACTGACACCCGTGACCGTTGCGGCGAAACCGATCCCCACACCTGCCTCGTTTGTGCAACTCCCGCTGGATCAGCTGGCAGCGGGACTGGCTCGCTACCAAAGAAGCAGCGAGGATGAAATGGTCGCCTCTGTGTCGTGGCTGCAAGGTCCGTCGAGCGACACGCTGCCAATACTGCTCGAGGCAGATAGCGACAACGGCTATCCGGCGTTACAGGGCTTTATTCAACTCATACCCCGAGAAGGCAGCTGGCGGATGGGTCTCAACTTCTGGGCCAACACTGCGGGCCATTACCTACCCGACATTTTCGAAATGCCCGATCCACCGATGTCACCCCAGCGCATCACGATTGTGCAGCCTGCGCGAGCCGAGATCACCCAACACCCCGAAGGACAGCCATCAACACTTGCGCAAGCAAGGGGCGAAGACGCCGCGAAGGCGGTGTCATGGTTATGGAACGCCTCTGGCGATGAACGTGCAACTTCCGATCAGGCACAAGCCAACACGCCCGTCGAAGATCTACCCGCAGCGCCAGTAAAGCCTGACTGGCCGTGGCGCCACCTGATTCACGTCGCCGATACTATTCCGCTTACTGAGAATCGGCTGCGTTACTACGACCACCCCGTCATCAAGGTCTTGGCGATCTGGCGGGAGTTGAGCTGGTACGAGCTGTTTATCGAAGGCAAAGCCCTGATGGACGAGCCGAGCGCAGACCTGCCATTGATGGCACATAACGCCGACCCTTCCGAGACAAACCAAGCATTCAGCAAATAGTTACTGGCCCGACGGCGGGCTGGGCTCCGGCGGATTCAGCAGCACGGTCCGCGTCGGGAATGCCACCTCAGCACCGTGCCCCTCGATGATCTTCAGTATCGAGATCAGAACGTCTTGCTTGACCTCATGATAGGTCGCCCAGTCCGTTGTGCGAGTAAAGCAATAGATGAAGAAGTCCAGCGAGGAGGCGCCAAAGGCAACAAAATTGACCATCAGCGTCTTGCCCTTATCGATATCGTCGTGCTGCTGCAGTAACGCCTTCACTTCCGCAACGATCTGCTCCATCACGGCAGCATCGTCGTAGCGAACACCAATCGTCTCGTAGATACGGCGATTTGACATGCGCGAGGGATTCTCGATCGCAACCGTGGAGAACACCGAATTCGGCACGTACAGCGGACGTTGATCGAAGGTGCGAATGCGCGTCATGCGCCAGCCGACATCCTCTACCGTGCCCTCGATTTCCCTGTCGGGCGACCGAATCCAGTCGCCCACAGCAAAGGGCCGGTCCAAAAAGATGCTCAGCCCGCCCAAAAAGTTTGCCAACATGTCCCGGGCGGCAAAACCCACAGCGATACCGCCTACGCCACCAAAAGCTAACAACCCGGATACCGAGACCCCGATCGACTGCAGGATCATGATCCCTGCGATGACCCAAAGAAAGATGCGACTCAGTCTCGCTACCGCGCTAATGGTGGCGCGATCGCTCGATTCCAGCGCACCACGATGCTCCCCCAGCAACTCTTCCTCAATACCCCCACTGAGCCGATGCGCCAACCAACCAAACAACACCAGAATTGCCGTATCCGACAGATCGAGCAGACCTTCTCGAATCCCATCGAGTGCGGAGAAAAGACTCAGGGATAGCAGCAAAAGGACGACCCACATCACCCACTGAATGGGCGGAAAAATGGCGTAGAGCACCACATCGTCCCAACGGGTCTCTGTGCGGTCCGCGGCTGTCGTGAGCCTGCGCACCACGCGGTAAATCGCGTAATGCCCTGCGGCACCAAAAGCCATCAGCACGGCGAAGACAACAATGCCCAGTGGGACATGGAGCAACGCCGCCAGAGGCGCTAAAAGTTCCTGTAAAAACAACATCGCTAGCGGTCCTGCTGGGTGAGCTCCCTATCCTACCCCACCGCCAACTGCCCCGCGAGAAGGCTGTACAAATTCACAGCCTGTATATATTATCAGCCAAACCGACTGGGAGATTTGCCATGAAGCTCACCGCACGGCAAGAACAGGTACTAAACGTCATCAGAGACTACGTCGCCGATACCGGATACCCGCCCACCCGGGCAGATATCGCTCGGGAACTGGGTTTCAAATCAGCCAATGCGGCTGAAGAGCATTTGCGCGCACTTGCCCGAAAAGGTGCGATCGAGATGATTGCTGGCGCGTCTCGAGGCATTCGCCTCACAGAGAGCTCCGGGCTGCCCATTGTGGGACGCGTTGCGGCGGGGTCGCCGGTGCTGGCCACAGAGCACATCGAAGACTATTGCGAGCTCTCACCTGGTTTTTTCTCGCCACGAGCCGATTACCTGCTGCGAGTCACGGGAGACAGCATGAGAGATATTGGAATCTTAGATGGCGATTTGCTGGCAGTTCACAGTACGCCAACGGCGCAGAACGGTCAGGTCGTTGTGGCACGCATAGAGGACGAGGTAACGGTCAAGCGACTTCAGCGCTCCGGACAACACACGCTTAAGCTACTGCCGGAAAATGACGACTTTGACCCGATCGTGGTGGACTTGCGCAACACTGAGTGCGCCATCGAAGGCATCAGCGTAGGCATTATTCGTCAGCAAGGTTAGTGTCCCCCTGCCACGCGCGCAGGCCGAGGTTTACAATTTTTGAGGGAGGGAGAGCTAACCGAGGCGTCCCGCTAGGGCCCCTGAAACGGGAGACGGGACCGATTGCCCCGCTGTATCGGCGCGCTACCGGCTTAGTGCAGCGTGCGAGTCTCTGGCATTTCCGCGGTTTCGACTTCTATGTTGTTGACCTCAGCCAACTGAGCCGCCGCTTCAATACCAGCCTGAATCATGGCTTTGGCGATTTCCAGGTTGTTGCCCATGAGGTACTCATTGGCCTCATCAGAAAACTGGATGCTCACCAGCGGCTCGGAGTCACCCTCGACGCGTTGCAGCACCACTTCACCATCACCTAGATCCACGATTTCAAGTAAGGATGTAGACACTCAGGAACCTCTCTTGTCCGAAGAGTCACCGGAACAACGGACCTCCGATGATGCTCCACGGTAACACTCTGAGCAGCCATCTGCCACTCGATCACCACCCGATGGAGGTTCAGGACTCATCAACGGCGTCAGCGATCATCTCTGCCAGCCCGGCTAACTGCTGTGCCCAGCTTTCGAATTGCTCCAGGTTGACCCCCGTCTCAACGGCGAGGCTATCGGAGCGGCGGACCACAGGGCGATCTGAGATGGGCGCCTTCAGCGCCGCGATCCAACCGCTCTGCTCCAACTGCGCGCAAGCTTCGATCTCAGCAGGACGAACCAGGCCTTGGGGCAGCGGTGGCAAATCGCTCACCGAGCAGGGTGGGCTATCCGGGACCTGCCTGATCCGGCAGGCGGCGAGTAGCAGCCAACCGTAGCCATCGAGCAACTTGCTCTGCACCGGGCTGGCATAGGCCTGACTTACCTGATTTTCCGGGACACTCCCTCGCTCCAGCTCAGCTCGCCACCCCGACAACAAAATACTCGCGTGATACAGGCTTTGATTGGCGTAAGCCAGAGGATGACTCAATCGGCTTCCTCATCGGCGGGCTTGGCTTTGGCCTTTGCTTTAGCCTTTGCCTTTGCCTTTGCCTTAGCTTTGGGCTTGGCTTTCTTCTTCGCCTTGGGCTTTTTTGCAGTGCCCTCCTCAACCCACTTTCCGTCGCTGAACATCGCGCGCCA
>JBELDB010000073.1:0-8190 GCA_042094525.1 Congregibacter sp.
CAGCCTGTGAAACTATCCCGTTTCAGAGGTAGGCCAGAGGATGAGGGTACTCACCGGTAGCCGTTGCCGCTCGCGTGACGACGGCATTCTCCGAGTCCTGACGCGTCAAAGTCAAGGGATGCTGACAAATGACCATAATCGGCGTTGATGGCTTATACCGTGCGCGCTAGGGTTACGAATCGACGCGAGGGCCATTCTTTGGACAGAAAGCCAACCTTTTTCCATATCGCAGCGTCTTCAATGCTGCTCTTGTTCCTGCAAGGACAGCCGGCAGATGCCAGCCCCACCTATCGCTGGGTCGACGACAACGGCAATCCCGTATTGAGCGATCGTCCGCCCGAAACAGGCATACCCTATACCGAGGTGGGGGTGGAAACTGGCTTCAAGCGCTACCCCAAGGCTGTTTCAGTCGAAACCGCCGACCCCGGCTTTCAGGCGCCGGCTAGCAGCACGCCCTCTTCACCGGTTGCCAGTTCCAATGGCGTGCAAGCCAATCGCATAGAAGTTGTAGACGCGCAGCCGGCTCTGTGCGAGCAAGCGAAGGACAATATTTTCAAGCTGGAGACCCTCCCGCGCATCCGCGTGCAGGGTGACGATGGCGAGGTGCGCTTCATGAGTGATGAAGAGCGCGCTCAACAGCTACAAACTGCTCAATCGGTGCGCGACGCCCACTGCGAGTGACCGACCGACCTTAAAGGCGATCCACATTCTCTACCCTAAAGGCCTCCCTGACCTTACTGGGCGGATTCGGCGTGATATCCACCACCTCGAAACCCTCCAGCCCGATAATCACGGTAACGACATCATCTGTGATCTCGCCCGGCCCGCAGTTTTCAGCGCAGTCATCCTGACCATTGTCCAATTTCACCGTGACGATGATAGGAGGGATAGGGACGCCTTCACCAAACTCCTTCCCCTCAACAGCCTCGGGAGCAAAGAGTGGCACGCGATATGCCTTGGCGGTACCAAGATCGCTGCAAAATCCCTGGGTCGAGCCTTGCGCCTGAAAAGAATTGAAGAAGACATAGCCACCTCCAATCGCCGCTTGATTGACAATCTGCTCCCCCTGATCCGGCAAATCCAAGTACCAGCCGTCGTACTCAAGGAGCGTTTCCACAGCACCGCTCTCATCTGGCTCAGATGATAGACCGGTTGCGGCATTCAACATCGCGTCAAGATCCACCGGGCTTGTCTCAGACAGGAAGGGCTGATCGATAAAGACATAGAATCGGTTCTCCACGCTCTCAACGTAGGGGTAGTTCTGCTTGAGCGGTCGCTCGCGATCTCCCGCACCAATGGCGATAAAGACCGCGTTACCGACCTCCGCAGAGATGGGTTGATTCATAAACCGCACGCCCTGGCGGTTAGAGTAGGCAACCAAGTCCATTGGCCACTCAGTAGGGTCTAGCGTTATTGAAGGATCAATCACACCGTCCGTTATTTTGGAGAGCGTCACGCGATACAGGTTACCCGCTGCATCAGCGGCGTAAGCGAAATCAAGATATCCGTCATAGTCGATATCGAGTAGCTCTATCTCTGCCACAACGGGCGCCTCAGTCTCGAACTTCCTCAATAGCGCCCCGGTCTTTCCATTCAGTACGTAGACAAAGTTTCCGGTAGAGCAACTGCCGACCGACAAAGTCGCGGTGTCTTCGTCCATACAATCATCCCAACCCCCGCCCATCAGCAGGACTGGATTCGGCTCTTCAGCGGTGCCGTCTCCTTCGTAACCCCTGACAAGACCTGTAACGGGCGTCGACCAGGTCTGCCCGATGCCCGATAGTTCGGCGTCGGTGCAGCTGCCGGCCTCATCACAGCCGGCCTTCCACATAAACTCGGGCTGGGTGGGTGCAACCCCAGCCGATACACCATCAGGGCGAATATTCAGCGCGTATAACATGCGCCCTCCCCGACGCATCGTTGGATAAATGTAACCCTCAAGCAGCTTGTCCTCAGCGTCGTAACGAGTGAACACTCCTGTTGATCCGTCAAAAAAATAACGCTTGGATTGGGCGCCAATATCAGTGGACTGAGAGGCATCGAGACCATAAAAATCTACCGTGGGTGTATTCGCGTAGAGCCTCGAGACACCATCCCAGTGCTCCTGCGCGACAAATGCCCAGTCTTCATGGCCATTCTCTGGATTCACTGAGCGGAAAAGACCGTCGTTGGCGCCGTAAAACACCCTGAAGACGCTTCCACCACTCGCATTAGGACCATAGGTCACTGTGAGAGGGCGCGAATGCACAATATCGCCGTGTATGGTTGGACGCCGGCCTTCGAATGGCATTACCTCAGCATCTGCCAATTGAAGGTTATCGACGTAAGTGTCATCAGCATTCTTCACGAACAGGTCGCCACCTTTCAGGCCGGCGTCTGTTCCTACTAGATAATCAAACACGGGAGATCCTGAGGCACTCTCGCCAAGGTCTGCGGGATCGATATCGCGTAGCGCACCGTTTCCGGTTTGGGTCAAAATGACCCTCTCTGCCTGACCCCGAATTTGCTGCGCCACCCCTCCTTTTTCCACAAAGGGTCCATCTGGCTCATCCGAGAGCACGCTCCGATCACCCCTGAACTCCGCCAGACACTCGCTGGTGGGACTGGGCTCCATCCCCAACCCTTCGAAATAGGGGCCTGTAACACCCTCCGCGTTTTTAGGCTCGTCGGAAGTGTCCTCAGTCCAAAAACTGGTGGCACAGGATTGCGCGAAACCTGTTTGGGGGTTGATGGCCCGATTAAGCGATACATCGGCCAGTTCCACCCGCCCATCAAAAACCGCCAACTGATACTGCTTAAGATTCCCCAGCCAACGTGGCTTCCGCTGCGCCGCCGGTCGGAACATCCCCACAAAAACTTTATTCTCCGCCTGCGCCCGGTTAGTCGCACTCAACGGCAGAGTCACGGCCGCGAAGGAGGTATTGATATCGATGATGTCACCGAATATGCGACCCAGCGCCAGTTCCATTTCACTGGTGTTGGTGACTTCCTGGCGAGTACCCCCGCCCACCTCCGCCGCGCTGTCCATCAATGAGGAGTGTACTGCCTGAGCGTTGGAAGTGGCTTCCTGGTAGACATCAAGCGTGTAGGTGGTGACCGGTATCCGCGCCACCGTATCGGGCGCACCATTCTCTCCAGCAACCTGGAGTGGTATTCCTAGTTCATGAAGAAACTTGGTCCAGTCATCGAGATTGTAATCAACGCCTTCTTCAGGTTCGCCACCACTCGGAATGTAGCGTGAGGCTCCTGCCTCACCGAGAACCCTGTACCGCTTGGTGTTGCCTGAACAACCTTGATTTTGCGGCTGACCTGCCGAGCACTCACAGGACGCGTACTCGCTACATTGTGCTGCGAGATCTGCCTCCAGAGGACTGGATTGAACGATCGCCGCCGTACAAGCATCTTTGTCCGCGTAGCATTGCGCGGAATAATCTAGTTCCACTTGCTGGCCTTCGCTGCCTCCTTCTGGCTCGTAGGCTCTCATCTCCATTCCGCCTTCGTTTACTCCCGGCCCTGCCAAGGCGTGCGCAACCGACTCGCCCAAGTCGCTGTACAGCGCAGTCAGTGCATTGCTGTTCTCTGCATCATCTTGCTTTGGCGCGCCACTCGGATTACTGACCCAGATCAGGTAAGTCTCCGAGCAGATGTCAGACCCTGTAAGAGGCGATTGGAAGACGGAGTAGGGTTGCTGATAGCCATCATCATCAGCGAGCGCCTCCTCGGTACCCTCGCCTGCAAAAGATTGCGTGAGGCCGGCCAGGTAGGAGTACACATCATTTGCGAGATACCCGTAGGGTCTACTTTGTGGAGCCTGATTATTCGCATCAAACTCTGCTTTCATAGCGAGAAGCGTTGCATCTATGCTTGCCCAGTCATCGAGCAACGAGCTCATGTGCAGTCGGACAAATCCACCCTCGCCTCCCTGGCCAGTAGTGAAAGCGAGAATCGCCACATTGATGTTTTTTTCCTCGCCATGGATGTCTTCGAGGATGTTGTGGATGGCATTCAATTCGGCCAGACCCTGTTTAATGTTGTCTCCAGTCTCGGGATCAACCCATTGATTACTGTTGCTGTTCCATGCTGCCGTGTTGTCCAAAACAAACACGACATTGGGCACGGAAGCCGCCGCCGCGCCGCTCGCCAGGCCGCTGGCGAAGAGATCAATGTCCTCTGCTTTGGCGCTCGAAATCAGCAGATTTAAGACAATCGTCGCGAAAATCCATTTCTTGTAACCGTTCATCCTTCTCAACTCCTGACTCAGTTGCCACCCTGAGTTTGTGAATTCTGAGATCCGCTTTTTTACGGGCATATTGATTGCACTGCCTGTGCCGTGGTTTGCCTCGAGATACCCTGTCTGACCTCAACCTTAGCGCCCGTCTTAGCATCGAACGCATCGGCAGTGACTTCAAAGAGCGCGTTGCCGCAAGCCGAATAGCGTTGTTTCCGAACCTGACACTCCCGATCATCAGGGTTTTCGATGTAGTTGAAGAAACTATTCGGGATTAGCGCAAAAGAAAGGCATCTGGGCGGGGACAGCTCAATCGTGACATCGTCCTCAAGATCGTCACCTGAGAGATCAAGGCATCGGATATAGGAACTTCCGTTACAGCTAACGGAGAAGGCCCGGCGAGTCTGGCCAGCAGCGTAAGGTGGGAGAAATCCGGGCGTCACAATCGCCTCTTGAATGGCCGCGAGTGCCGCACTGCGCACCGCACTTCTCGACTCTACGTTTTGAACCACCCTTAGGTTTGCCAGAATCAGATTGGCCGAGACAGAAGCCAACAGCGTGACCAGCGCTAACATGATGAGGGCTACGACCATCACCAGACCATGCTGATGGTTATGGAGTCTCATCGCCGGCGCCCCGCAATATTCACGAGGTCTACGGCGCGCGACCTCAACAATCGGGTATAGCCAGGCTGATCGTTGACCCACGATTGGCCGGGTAAGTTATATGCATTAGTGTCGGTGTATCCCGGCTGGGGGGTTCCCGAGCGAACAATCATCCAGATTTTAGCGCCCACCACATTCTGCCAATCAGTTGCCCTCATCGCCGGGCTCCAAGTTGAATCTGGCGTTGACTTGATGACGTCGTAGTCGCCGTCGCCCGAACGGTCGATCAACCACTCAAAGCGCAGCGCCTCTACTCCCTCAGCGAGCACTTGCTCCTCGTACTTACCGGACTCCTCAAGCTGCAGCCGAATTAATTGGTCCTGTTGGTTAATGTAATAAATCCTCGCCACGTAACGATAAACGGGCGCAATCTCTGAATCACAGGCAAATCCGCGGTAATCGAGCAGGCTCTCTGCCGTCGCTTCGGTAATACGGTTAAGCTTGAGCTCGCCTCCTGAAAGATTGTCATTGGAGTCGTAGCAACCGTTGGCCTGCATGTGAAAGAAATCGCCAATCTCAGGGCATTCATTCTCAGCAGCCAACCCAGCGTTGCCCGTCGCACAGGTACTGGCTCGGCGAATCACGACAAACTCTTCTGCAACGCTCGGGATGGACGCCAACGCACCGCTACAGGCTGAAGAACTCAAAGCGGCATCCAGTTCTGTCCCAAGCCCGGCCATCAGCGGGTATTCCATCGCCCATCCGAGCTCCACCTTTGGATCGAAGCCACTCCCACCCGTACCGACACAGACTTCTGGTGGCATCGGGAATCCTGAAACCGTTACACCGTCGGTCTCAGACGCACGCAAGGGTCCGAATGTGGGGTCATCCGCTACGACGGGATAGTCCGCTTCACCCCAATACCCCACGAGCGCCAGCTCTCCAGCCAACATGTCCAGAGCAAATAGGCTGTTCTCCAGTTGACGACCGGCGCGACTGATATCGCCTAAGGTCCGGCTGCTGTCTGCAAAAAGTGTGGTGATCCCCAAAATGATTACCAAGCCCAATGCCAGGGCAATCATAAGCTCAACCAGACCGAACCCCAGCGCGCCTCTCACAGAGTTGCGGCGCCGAGAGATGAGATTTCGCGGGGCCCTAAAGCAAGTGTCTCGCGCCATTATCAGTTACCTCGCCACAACATCGCGATACACCACGCGGCGATATGCTTCGTTCGGGTTGCCGTCAGGATCATTGAAACTGTCCGCACCACAGGTAGCAAACGGCGCGGCCTGAGCGGTAATACCCTGCCAAGCCACCGACACCCGTGCGACAGATTCACCACTGCCACTGCCGGTTAACATCTCGATGCACCCCATCGCCCCTGTGGGTGCGGCAATACCGTTGTCGTCATCCTCGGCCGCCTTAACCGCAAGGCCATCGATCAAATCCGACCATTGGCATTGATCATGCGAGGCTCGGTCTCCTGGGGTCAGTCTTGCCGCCATGTCAGTAGTCGTGGTTGCCGGTATGCATACCGCATCGGGATTGAAAGGTGAATAGGCGCCTGAGCTGACCGCCACCGGATTCATCCGGAGCCGCTCGGCCATGTCATCCACCAATGCCGTCACCAGAGCGCGCTGATAAGCCTCGAAGGCATTGTTGATGGTATTCACCTGAAGCGCTGCCAGACCCAGTAATCCCAGCGCAATGACGAGGAAGGCGACTAGCACCTCGATCAAAGTAAATCCGCTGTCCAGACCCAACCGCTTCACGGACAAGCGCCTGCCCAAGCTGTTTCATCATCGGTCGAGGGGCAGGTACCGGTGCAGGTACCCGGCACGCTCATGACCCGGCCGTCGGTCGCCACGCTCATGCAGATGCTGCATTGCCCGCCAGGGGCATCAGTATTCAGACTCAGATGGGGGCAACCCGCCGCGCGGCCCCATAAGTTGAAGCGAATTGCGCCACTGGCCGAGACCGTAATAGTCTCTCCCGAGCGGAACTCAAGCGGAGCAAAACCCTGAATCGCTGCGCCAGTGCATTCGGAAGCACCGGCATCCGTTTCAACACACCAACCCTTGCTCCAGCTGCTTTCCCGGGGTACCACGACCACCGATTCGCCTCGCTTGATAGCTTCAGACCTCGCTGTAGTCAGCGAGATGCGCATCTCACTACTGGCCTGACGAAGGCGTTGCTCCGCCCAGATAGTTGAGAAGGACGGCGCGGCCAGTGAGACAAGTGCAGAGAGAATCGCAATTGTCATCAGCAATTCAATGAGGGTGAAGCCCCTTTGGGTGATTACTACCATGGCGTCTGCGAGGCGGCACCGCAGTGCCTCCACCGAATCCCGGTATTGGACAGACACAGCGTACCGTCGCTCTCCTGAGAGGAACCAGACGTGGGAGTCAGAGCCAGATCAAAACTTGGGGGTGGCCCCTGCGACACGCCAAGATCCACGCCAATGACATTGTAGGCACCCGTTAACTGCTGAAGTTCCGAGCCCAAGGCCACAGACCCCGCGCCATCGTCAAAACCGAGCTCCTGCAGCGACACCGCATAACGGCGGCGCACAATCAGGTAGTTCTGCTGACGCTGTGCCAAATCCATCAAGAATGCCTGCGCCTTGGCACGTTTGCCCTTGCGCACTTGATCCATATAGGAGGGGTAAGCAATGCCAGCCAGAATGCCAACGATGACCACGACGAACATCAGTTCGATCAAGGTAAAACCGCGCTGATGCGCGATGTGCTTACCCATCGGTCGATAAATCAAAGCAAATGGCTGTGGTGTCAAATTCTCCTCCCAGGGCTACCTCATGGCAAAACGCGCTTTTGTTGCATATTGCAATTTCTATGTGGCACTTTACGCTCTTTTCGGATGGTGGCTAGTCCCAACTTTTCACGAATCTGGGGAATTTGCAATGCTTTGACGGGTTGAATGCCAGTCCGCCAGAGCGAGGTGATACGGCCCTATCAGCGCCATCACTGTCAGAGTCAGCAATAGCACCACCAGTACCAGGGCAAAGAACCCGCGGCTTGTCTTGAGCTCTGTCATGGATTCGCATCCCTTTGCGCTCATTTCATAGGACATTTCAGTAGAAGGAAATCAGTAATCGCGCGGCACGCAGCGGCGACAGGTCTTTATGCCGACTGAATGGATCAACTGTGAGCGCCAGCTGGATTATGGATGACGAAGAGCTCTGAGGTGACTCGGTGAGAGCCTGATCACTCCACCCCATTCGGCCCCCTGGTACCTGGCCCGAAACTTCAAGGCGCTGTATCTGCCATTCGCGGATGCCCGATACCAACACTTCTGCCTGCGTCCATCGATAAATCGGTCCTCGCGCCAAAACATGCA
>JBELDB010000074.1:0-8123 GCA_042094525.1 Congregibacter sp.
GCAGCCCCTCGGGCACAGTCAGCTTTGAGGTCGAGGTATTCAACGAATCTGACCGCACGGACAAACTGACCATCACCAACCTGACGGACAATGTGTTTGGCGACCTGTCAGGCCTGGGAAATTGCACATTAGGCACCGAACTGGCCGCTGGCGAGAGCTATCGGTGCGAATTCCAAAAAGTCTTGGAGGGCAACCCCGGAGAGACCCACCAAAATACCGTCACCGCGACAGCGGCAGACGAGGCCGGTCTTGAGGCGACAGACACGGATTCAGCCATCGTCACGTTCCTTGATGCAGAGGAACCTCTTCGGCCTGATATTCGCGTTATCAAGACCGCCTCTCCGCATTCAATTTCTGAACCCGGTGGGCCAGTGCTGTATCGAGTAGAAGTTTGGAACGACGGGGAAACGGGCCTCAAATTGACGAGCTTGCAAGACAGTCTTACCGAAGGCGACGGCTCCTTGGATCAAATCGGTAACTGCAAACTGCCGCAAGACATCGGCTTGGGGCTCTCGTACGAATGCGGGTACGTTTTGCCAATCAGTGGGCGTTATCCGGGCTCGGTTAGCAACATAGTGACCGCCACCGCAGAAGATCCAGTCAGCGGCCTGACTGTGACTGATACCGACGAAGCAGAAGTTAACTTCCGAGATGCGCCAGTTGCACTATCGATGATAAAGCTGGCCAGCCCCAGGGTGATTACGGAGCAATCCTTGGTCACCTATACCGTGATCATCACCAATCACTCCGCGGCAGACGGTATCATCCTCAACAACCTGACAGACAATTACCACGGCGACCTGCTCTCACTCGGACTCGATTGCGGTGACGGGCCACTTACCGGCCCAATCTCACTTGAATTACCGCCAGACGGATCGACAATCACGTGCACCTTTTCGGCCTGGGTTCCCGAAGGCAACGGGTCAATTCCAACGGTGCCGACTGACTACCCGGACACAGTGACCGCATCGGGCTCGGCAGATGATGGCTCATTGGTCAGCGTTTCCGCGACCGCAGAGGTAGAACTTATTCCCGATACCGGTGGCGCTCCCACACTGCCTCAAATTGCCGTGATCAAAAATGCTTTTCCAAATCAAGTACCCATAACGGGGGGCGCGGTCGAGTTTTCAGCCACGATATACAACAGGTCGGCGAACGAGCCAGTGCTTATTGAGAGTCTTATCGATAACGTACATGGCAGCCTCAACAACCGGGGCACATGCGGCCCTATCACTGAAAACAACCCGCGAGAGATTGCAGCTGGCGAATCGTTTAAGTGCGAATTTGTTGAGGTTCTAACGGGTACTGAGGGCTTTATTGAGCGCGACACGATCACCGCCTCGGGACAGGGCAAGGCAAGTGGGGAAGCGGTTACCGGCTTTGACAGAGCCGCTGTAATCTTTGCCGGTGTGCCGCTGGACGTGACGGTCAGTAAAACACCGTCACGCAATTTGATTGACCCGGGCGACACCGTGGAATTTAACATCGACATAGACAACCAAAACGATTTTTCGGTCGAGATATATGCGATCGTCGACTCGGTTTTCGGGAATCTTGACGGCACGGGTAACTGCGCGGTACCCCTTGTGATCACGCCACGTACTTCTAGCACTTGCTCTTTCGCCAAGGCCGTATTTCCCAACGTTCGCCCAAGACTTCATAACAACGTGCTCTCGATCTATGCGCAACCCGAGGGCGTCCAAAGAACCTCAAACGCCGCACCCATTACCGCAAGCGACCAGGCCTGGATCGCTTTTACCCAGGCACTATCGGAGATTGCCCTCCCGGTCCCGGCCCTACCCCACGGCTTGCTACTCGCACTGTGCGCGCTGGGGATAGGGTGGTTGGGGCGCCGACGCCTCTAAAGCGTCGCGTTGAAATTTCTACCAGGTCACCCCACCAGCCAGCGTGCCGGCAGCCAGCACCAACCGGGACCACTCAACCGTTCCCCATATCCCACAGCGCGAGTAAGGGTCGCCATCTAGCCAAGCCTTCGCTTGCTCGAGGTCGCCGGTGCGGTACGCCAGCATGCTGCCAACGATTTTTTCTCCAGCCGGGTCTTTTAGCGGCCCCGCCATGGCAATGTGATCCACGATCGCCTCAATATGCGCCAAATGCCCCGCCATATGCTCCTCACGCAGACCGTCGACGTCATCGCCGTCACGGTCAGTGCATTTAACCAGCCAAAGGTTCTCCCTACTCACGGTTTTCACCTCCCTTTCACGCTCAAGACCACATGAGACACCATCAATGGCACCGCAGGCAAGCACTCGAGATAACTGTCACAACCACGCTGTCATGCTATGGGTTGATAGGGTCTCTCAACACCTAAAAAAAAGCCGCCCGGGGGCGGCTCTATCATGCGGTAATCTGCTTTTAGAAGCGGTACTGCACTTCCGCCCCAAAGTATCGTGGGCGATTGACCGTACCGAAACTCCAAAGGCCCGGCACATAGTTGGGCGATGGATCAGTGGCTGACGTGGCTGCGTAGGCAGCACTGACATCCAGCACATGGTAGAAATACGAATCATCAGTCAAATTCTTGCCAAACAGCGAAAGCCTCCAATGCTCGGTCTCAAAATTGATCGATGCATCGAGCAGACCAAAAGATGGCTGCTTCGTTGGGTCAACGTCGTAATGCTTTGGCCCGCCAGAATTGGACTGAATCTGATAATTATCCAAGTATCGATAGTTCACGTTGGCGACCATGAAAGCACTTTCGCCCACCTGAAACTCCCAGTTAGCGCCAATCGAGTAGTTCATTTCAGGCGCTCTGCGGAGGTCAAAACCAGATTTGTCGACCAGATTACCAACAGGGTCGAGTACCGTGTATTCGTCGTACGAGGCATCGAGATAACCCAGAGCGGCATTCAGAGTCAGACCCGCTGTAGGCATCCATACCAGTTCAAACTCGGCACCTTCCATCGTTGCACCCGCCGCGTTTTGAACCAGCGTTAAAGTCACTGCTACTGGGTCAGGCAGCACCACGTCTTCCTGTTTCTGCTCGTAGTCCGTAGTGAAAAATGAGCCGTTGAACTGAAGCGTGTTATCCAGCCAGTTAGTCTTAAAACCAAGCTCAATGCTTTCGACATTTTCCGGCTCGTAGGGACCTGCGTTGGCCGGCGCACTCGCTCGACCGTTGTAGCCACCTGACCGGAAACCCTCCGTGTAGCTCGCGTACACAATGCCTCTGTCCATGCTGTAGGTAAGGCCTAGCTTTGGAGTGAACTCGCTCCAGCTCTGGCTACCATTAAAGACAGTATTTTGGCCTGTTACGGGATCCACAAAATCATTGTTGATCACACCTCGAGACCACTCGGGACACATACTTTCAGTGCCGTGGGCAAACAAAGGCACCTTCGCAAGACCATCATAATCTGTCACGGCAGCCGCCTGGCCCTCTCCGGGCGCACCAGTAAAGACCTGACAAAAATCCTTTTCATCCTTGGTATAACGACCGCCGAGTGTCAGTGTCAAGTTCTGGGTGATATCCCAATCGACTTGACCGAACGCAGCCTGATTCTCTGTCTCTTGCTTCGTCCATGGCGATGCAAAAAGGCCGCCGAAGAAGTACGTGTTCTGCCAGAGATTGTATTCACTGTCCCACATGAACACGCCGAGGGTCGTTCTGAAGCGATTAAAGTCAGACTCTAATCTGAACTCAATACTCTCCTGTTCCTCAAACTGTGGCCGGGAGGTCCAGAACAAGTCAGGGGATACCGCGTCGAATTCTTGAATGGCAGTTTCGTCCATTTCTCGCGTGCCATAGATCATGGTCGCTTTGTGAGCATCACTAATTTGCCACTCTGCGGTGACCGTCAAGGACTCCAAATCCAACGAGGCGGTTTGATCAAGCGTGGTATAGGTATTTCTGTGCGCGTCGGCATCAGAAAATGACGGGCACTCAGAAGGAGGAGAAGCAAAAGATAAAAACTCCGGTGCCTGCGTCAGACAGGTGACCGGCCGCGTAGGCGTATCATCGGTGATATCGTCATAGGTAATGTGCAAGGAAAAATTGTCCGTCGGCTGCCAAAGTGCTGACGCCGACCACATGGTCATATCGGTCTCGCCTTCTGACTCGCCTCTCACCTGATTGTCGAAATACCCGCCACCCGACAGATTCATATAGGTGAATTTGGTCGAAATGTTGGCGAATTCGGGAAGATTGATGGTGCCCTTGAAGTCTTCCTGGTCGTCTTGGGCTATGGTCACCGCGAACTTGCCGCCCAATTCGCCAGTTGGCTTGCTTCTGATCACGTGCACCAATCCGCCAATCGTGTTCCGGCCAAACAGCGTGCCCTGAGGGCCACGCAATACTTCAATTCTCTCTGCATCCCACAGATTCAGAAGCGCGCCAGTGGTCGTCTGGAGATAGATGCCGTCCTGATAAACCGCCACGGCCGGGTCAAAACTTTTTTCCACGTCATTAAGTTGCATGCCACGTATCGAGATCGCTGTTGTCCCGTTGCCGAGGATCGGGGTAAGCACTAGGTTTGGTGTCTTACCGGTAACATCGGTCAAGTCCCTAGCGAAAATCTTCTCGATCGCTGATTCGTCCAGCGCAGTCACAGCGATAGGCACGTCCTGTAGATTCTGCTCACGATGCTGCGCGGTAACCACCACCTCTTCGATTTGGCCCGATATCTCTCTTTGAGCGAGTGCATCGGACATCACCACTGCCGCAATAGCGGAAACAGCGAACCCCTTTAATTTCGTAGATTTCATGAGTACTCCCGGTATTATTTTATTTCTGCTTGCTAAGAAAATTACCACTATCGCTCGAGATTAAATGAAAAAAATGTAGCTAGCAAATGTACGTACCTTTTGTAATCATAAATTTTTGGCAGCATGAGGCGCTCGAAATACATTTGGCGCCAAGCGCATGATTGCTGGCCGATTCACGTCTTCAGGCGCATTATTAAGCTTAGCCGCAGGCGCGAGCCCGGCTCGCCCATCACAGAATAAGGGGATCGCAAACGTCATGTGGAACACCAAAAAACCCGAGCAACTGACACTCGCCTTTTATTTAAAACTGACGGCGTGGATGCTGGCTTTTTGGAGCTCCGTTGTTGCGGCCAATACTACTTCTGCCACGTCTGCCGATACCGCAGAGACGCCAGCCAGTTTAGGCTCGATGGACGAGCAGTATGCTTGGGTTGGCGATCTTGGCGACCGCGACGCGCTACCCGGAAAGCCCCTTTACATTGAACATTGTGCCGGTTGTCACGAAGCGCAAGTTTACAAAGCCCCTCACACCACATGGCTAGAACTCATGTCGCCACAGGTGCTGTACCGCTCCATTACCGGAGGCATTATGCAATCGCAGGCCGCGCACCTGTCGGACGCTGATAAGCAGCATATCGTCGAGTACATCACGCAAATGCGCCTTGGTGATCCCAATGCAGGCCCCGACGTTGCCTGGTGCGAGGGTCCGGCAAGTGAATTCACCCCGCTCGATGAGAATCAATTGACTGGCTGGGGGCACGATACCCGCCGCTACGTGTCATCTGAGGCCGCCGGCTTCGATCGGGCGCAAGTCGGCGACCTCGAGTTGAAGTGGAGCTTTGGCTTCCCTGCCTCCACCCGGGCCAGGTCTCAGCCGGCGATAGCAATGGGCGCCGTGTTTGTCGGCAGTCAGGACGGCACTGTTTATGCCTTTGATCTCGAGACTGGCTGCGTGCGCTGGTCCTTTTCTGCGCGAGCAGAAGTGCGTACCGGCATCACGCTGGGTGAACGCGGCCCGGACGGCACTCCCACTGCCTACTTCGGAGACATCATTGCCAACCTTTATGCACTGGACGCCACAACCGGCGAACTCGTCTGGCAGACCAGCCCTGATGACCATCACAGCGCCACGTTGACGGGCACCCCAGCCTTTGCCAACGGCAACCTGTACGTCCCGGTCTCATCGTTGGAGGTGGTCACAGCGGCCAACCCGGAATATGCCTGCTGTACATTTCGGGGACATGTCATGGCGGTCAATGGAGAGGATGGCACGGTCCTGTGGGACAGCTACGCCATTCCCAATGCCCCCATCTCAACCGGGGACACCACAGCCGGAACCAAAATCTTTGCCCCTTCTGGCGCACCCGTGTGGACCAGCCCGACCATCGATGTCGCACGAAACCTGCTGATTTTCGGCACTGGTGAGAATTATTCGTCCCCAGCGGACCAAAATAGTGATGCCGTTATCGCAGTTCGTCTGGACACCGGAGAGCGCCTGTGGTCACGACAAACCTTCCCCGACGATGCTTGGAATGTCGCCTGCATGATGGTCGACAACCCCAACTGCCCTGAAGAAGATGGTCCAGACTATGACCAGGCTTCAAGCCCCCTGCTGATTGATGTTGGCGCGGACAAAGCCGTTGTCGTAGCGGGCCAGAAAGATGGTCGCGTGTTTGCGCTCGACTGGGAGACAGGCCAGAACAAATTGTGGGAGGTCAAGCTGGGGCGTGGCAGCATCCAAGGGGGCGTGCACTTTGGTATGGCCGCTGACGGCACAACAGTCTATGTCCCCATCAATGACATGAACGACACCCGCAACGGTGAGTGGCTCGATCCCGAAACCGCGCGCCCCGGTATCTCAGCGGTCAACGCAGCGACCGGCGAGGTGCTATGGCGTTACGTTCAGGAGAACGTTTGCGGCGAGGGTCGGCCGTTCTGCGATCCCGGCGTGTCAGCACCCGTGACCGCGACCGATGGCGCTGTCATTGCTGGGCACCTCGACGGGATTATCCGGATCTACGACAGCACCAGCGGCGAGATTATCTGGTCCTATAACACCACCAAACCGGTGACCGGCACCAACGGAGTGATCGCTCAAGGTGGAGGCATGAGTGGCTCAGGTCCAGCGCTCGGCGCTGGCCATATGGTGATTAACTCAGGATACGGGCTCTATAACCACGAGGCAGGCAACGCCCTGCTCGTCTTTGCGCCCAAAGAGACGGCTGCGGTCAGCACTCGCTAGCGCTCATAGTCCAGCGCGAGCACCTCGCAGTGCTCACGTAATATCATCCCGACCGCTTGATGGTCAGGATGATTCAGGTAGCCCGGCAAATCGGCGGCACACTCCAGCGTGACCAGCACCCCGTGGGTGGCTCCATTGGCACGATCCGTGATGTTATGCCCTGCCGAAATCGCCAACACACCTGGGATATGCGTCAACGCGCGAATCGACGCGAGGATGTTTTCCATTTTAGCTTCGCCCACCCCTTTTTTGGGGGTCAGCCATACCATGTGCTCCAATGGCATATCGATACCTCAGACTAGGTTAAAACCCTGACTCGATAATGGGAAACGACGCACGCGCCGCCCCGTCGCATTAAACAAGGCGTTGGCGACCGCCGGCGCAATCGGCGTGGTGGCCTGCTCACCCACGCCGGTAGGGGGTTCATCGCTGGGCAGGATATGCAATTCGACTTTCGGCATCTGCGGCAGACGCATCACCGGGTAGTCATGGAAGTTACTCTGCTGCACTTCGCCGTTCACAATATCAATATTGCCAAAGGCGACACCCCCAAGACCATAAGCAAGGCCACCCTCAACCTGCCCTTCGATACCCAGCGGATTAACTGCAAAACCGCAGTCCACCACGCACACAACGCGATCAACGGTGAAATCACCATTATCTTTAACCGTCACCTCAACCGCTTGAGCTACCGGAGAAATAGAGTAAATACGAGCGGCCATGCCGCGCCCACGCCCCGGTGCCAACGGCTCATCCCAACCGCTTTTCTCTTTAAGCACTCGCAGCACCCGATTCATGCGCGCATGGTTCTTGGTGAGGCGTAACCGAAGCTCCATGGGGTCGAGCCCGCCCTTGTGTGCCAGCTCATCCAAAAAACATTCGTAGGCAATGCCCGTGTGGGTGTGGCCAACCGAGCGCCACTCCTGAGGAACAATGCCCTTCTTGGGTGCGTTATGACTTTCAACTCGATGATTGGGAATCTGATAGGAGGTCCCGTAAGGGAACACGCCAAAAGGCTCCTGCAGGCAACCATCCAGCGAGTAGATGTCCATACCCCGCACCATGTAGCCCGGATCATGCTTGGTGCCCTGCATGAGCGATTGACCCACTGCGACCTGATGCCAGGCCTCCGGCATACCGGACTCGTCCACGCTGC